>DATHSR010000069.1:0-8544 GCA_035464035.1 Desulfotignum sp.
CACCCTGGCCATCAAAGGGGCACACAATGAAGCCGAGGCCTACCCCAACGGCATCGGCCTGATCAAGCTGATGGGACGCCATTCGGGATTTTTGGCAGCCACGGCAGCCCTGGCCCAGCAGGATGCCAATTTCGTGCTGATCCCGGAGGTGGACATTGACCTCAATGGTGAAACCGGTTTTCTCCAGGCCCTGGAAAACCGTGTCAGAACCCGGAATCATGCAGTGGTGATTGTTGCTGAAGGTGCCGGGCAGAACTTTTTTGAAAACAAAGAAAAAAAATATGACCCGTCAGGCAACATCGTGCTCCAGGATATCGGCCTGTTTTTAAAGGACAAGATCACCCGATGGTTCAATGATAAAGACATTCCTGTCTCACTCAAATACATTGACCCGGCCTACATTATCCGCAGCCTGGCGGCCAATGCCAATGACAGTGTTTTCTGCGGGCTTCTGGGGCGGGATGCGGTCCATGCCGGGATGGCGGGAAAGACAAAGCTGCTCATCAGTTACTGGAACAACCATTATGTGCATGTGCCCATGGAAGCGGCCGCCGGCCGGCAGAAAAGGCTGGATCCCAACGGCCGGCTATGGCAGTCGGTGCTGGAAGCCACCGGCCAGGATGCCTATTTCGGCGGTTAGGTCAAACGCGGTTAACGGTAGATCTCCACAAACCGGTTGTTTTCTATGGTAATCAGAAACAGCTCCTTGCGGGCCGCACCCGTGGCATCAAAAAGCGTTCTGCCGGTGGCCCCTTCGAATATCCGTTCTTCCAGCAGGGCCTTTTTCAGCTGCTGACGGGAATTCACAGCCGGATCCATGGCCGTTGAGAAAAGTATTTTTGCAGTATCATAGAAAACCGCCTCAAGAAATCCGGGAGATTCGCCGAACAGCTCGGTGAACGCTTTGTCAAACTGGGCGGTCGCAGGTTTCCAGCTCTGTCCGAAATACCCGTCCGTAATCACCGTCTGCCGGTTGTACCCTTTTGTCTGAGCCGGCAGGCTAGGGTGATGCCACAGATTGGTCCCCAGCAGCACCATCCCCTTGGCATCATGGAAAGCCAGCTGGGGCAGGATCATGTTGATCCGGGCTGCGGAATCCGGTATGAACAGGGCCTGAAAGTCGATGCTGATCCGTCCGGAGCCGCCCGGTTCCAGGTTCTTTTTCGTGTAAAGTGCGCCGGTAAGCTTCCGGATCGGTTCGCTGAAGTCCGTGGCATTGCCGTCATAGGCTGCCACTCCCGTCACCTGGCCGCCGTATTCCGCCACGGCTTCCGAAAACAGCTGCATGTGCCGTCTGCCATAAGGTTCGTCCGGATAAAGGATGGCCACTTTCTGGAGGTCCAGGGTTTTGAAAACGTATGCGGCCAGGGTCTGCACCTGCATCTGAGGGGTGATGAAGTTGGAAAACAGATAGTCGCCTGACAGGGGAAATTCCGCCCGCTGGGTCAGGGCGATCAAAGGGATCTTCAGTTCCTGGGCCCGGGCTCCGGCGGTGTCCACGGCCAGCAATGGACCGATTATCCCGGCCACATTGGCCTGGTTCAGTTCATCCACGGCGGCGGCGGCGGTTTCCGGGTTCCCCTGGGTATCTTTTACAATAATGTTGAACCGTCGGTCGTGGGTATGGGCCATTTCCTGGACGGCCAGCTGGATTCCCTTGAGCGCTTTCTGGCCGTATAAAGCATACTTTCCGGACAGGGGCAGCAGGCATCCGATGGTGTCCTTTTTAAAGGCGGTCGCCTGGATCAGGGTGATCAGTTCCCGGGCATCCGGTTCCCGGGGATGTCCGGGCCAGGTGTCTACAAAACGGGTCAGCACGGACAAGGCATCCGGATAGGCTTCATTTTGGGCAAGATTAACCCCCAGCCAGTAAACCAGCAGCGGTTCAGGAATCGCCAGACCGGGCAGGGCAAGAAAATCCTGAATCACTGACGGCTCGGTGCGGGCCAGCAACTGCTCGATACCGGCAAGGACCCGCGCTTTCAGGGATTCTTCAGGACCCAGGGCCAGGGCCTGATTATAGGTCTCCAGGGACCGGGTCAACGCACCCTGTTCCATGTATATTTTTGCTTGCGCTTCCAGTATTTTCACCTGGGCTTCGGTTTGAGCCGCAGGACTCGGCAGACCGGGCCGATCGGCTTCCGGGGCCGGCACATAAACCGGTTTGGGGGCGCATCCCAGGAAAGCGGCAAGCAGAATCATCATCAGAATCCGGGCGGTGATACGAAATTTTCGTGCGGGTTGGCATCTCATATTAAAACTTTCTTCATTTTCAGGTTGTTGTAACGCCATGACTATAGGTAAAATTCAATGGGATGTCAAAAAATCTTTTACCAGATCCGCAGCCTTGCCGGTCTGTGAGGGGGTGATCCAGACGATGCCCGGTTCTTTTCTGAACCAGGTGAACTGGCGCTTGGCATACCGGCGGGTGTCCTGTTTCAGCAGGCGGACCGCTGTATCCAGATCTGTTTTTCCCGAGATCACCCAGCCCATGTGACGGTACCCGATGGACTGCATGGATTTGAGATCCAGGGAATACCCTTTTTGCACCAGGGTCTGCACCTCGCTCAGAAGTCCCTGGGCCACCATGGCGTCCACCCGCTGGTTGATGCGCGTATACAGGGCTTTCCGGTCCATGTAAAGGCCCAGGGTCAGGCTCTGGTAACGGGGCCGGCTGAAGTTGTGTTCCTTTTGCCGGCTGGAGATGGGGGTTCCGGTGGTTTCAAACACCTCCAGTGCCCGGATGATGCGGAATCCGTCATGGGGATGAATCCGACCTGCAGCGGCCGGGTCGCACCGGGCAAGCAGCCGGTGCAGGTATGCGCTGCCGATTTCTTCCAGAATCCGGGTCAGGCAGGCCAGGGTTTTTTCACACACCGGCTGTGAACGGAACAGGCCGTATAACAGGGCACGGATATACAGACCGGTGCCGCCGGCCACGATGGGCAGTCTCCCTTTCCGGACAATGGCCTGGATTTTCTGCCCGGCCATCCTTGCATACTGCCCGGCATCAAAGTCCTGGGCCGGATCCAGAAAATCCACCAGGTGATGAGGGGTACAGGCCCGCTCGGTTTCATCGGGCTTGGCTGTGCCGATGTTCATGTGCCGGTAGAGCTGCATGGAGTCCGCACCGATGATTTCTCCGTTGAATGTGTTTGCCAGAAAAATGGCAAGACCGGTCTTACCGATGCCGGTGGGACCGCAGATGGTAATGATTTTTTCCATGGTTCAACAGGGCGGCAGGTTTTCTTCAATAATGGTTGACATTGTTTGATGGTTGGTTTTATAACATAATTTTTTAATTAATAACAATTAATTAAAGATTTTATCAGAAATTGAATAGCCAGTCATTCCAAGGAGCTGGCTGTTTTGGCTGATATTGCTTATGAACTGAAACAGGAGAGACAAAACAATGGAATCAAAGAAAACCGGATCAGTGCTGGTGATCGGCGGCGGTATTTCCGGCATGCTCTCGGCACTGGATCTTGCGAACTCCGGATTTTATGTCTATCTGGTGGAGAAAGGCCCGTCCATCGGCGGCGTCATGGCCCAGCTGGACAAGACCTTTCCGACCAACGACTGTGCCATGTGAATTATCTCACCCACACTGGTCGAGGTCGGCCGGCACCTGAACATAGAACTGTTAACGCTTTCGGAAGTTAAAAACATTACCGGTGAAAAAGGCAATTTCCAGGTCGAAATCCTTAAAAAACCCCGGTATGTGAGAGAAGACCGCTGTATTGCCTGCGGCGCCTGTACGGAAAAATGCCCGGGCAAGTTTGACGACAAATACAATGCAAACCTGAAACCCCAAACCGCCATTTACGTGGAATACCCCCAGGCCGTACCGTTGAAATATGTCATCAACCCGGCGGTCTGCCTGAAACTCACCAAGGACAAGTGCGGCACCTGTCAGGAGGTGTGTCCGGCCGACGCCGTCGACTACACCATGACCGAAGAAACCGTGACCATCAATGCCGGGTCCATCATCCTGGCTCCGGGGTTCAAGCCCTTTGATCCGTCCCGGTTTGACAATTACCAGTATGCCAATTTTGCCAATGTGGTCACCTCCATGGAGTTCGAACGGCTGCTTTCCGCCACCGGCCCCACTATGGGCCATGTGACCACCTACCCCAAACTGCCGGCCAACCCCAAAAAGAAAAAAGACAAGCTGCTGGCTGAAAAACGCAAGGATCCCAAGAAGATCGCCTGGTTCCAGTGCGTGGGATCCAGAGACATCAACAAGTGCGACAATCCCTACTGCTCCTCGGTGTGCTGCATGTACGCGGTCAAGGAAGCCATCATCGCCAAGGAACATGCCGGCAATGACCTGGACTGCGCCATCTTTTTCATGGACATGCGGACCCCGGGCAAGGAGTTTGAAAAATATTACCAGAACGCCAAAGACAAGCACGGCATCAATTTCATCCGGTCCCGGGTACACTCGGTGACCGAAGATCCGGAAACCGGTGACCTGTCTGTCCGGTATGTGGATGAAATGGGACAGATCATCACCGACACCTATGACATGATCGTGCTGTCCGTGGGTCTTGAGATCACGCAGGAGACCCGGGAGTTTGCAAAAAAATTCAACATCGACCTCACCGAATCCGGGTTTGCCAAAACCGGGTCCTTTGAGCCGGTGACCACCTCCAGGGACGGCATTTATGTGTCCGGCGTGTTCAATAATCCCAAGGATATCCCCGAATCGGTGCTGGATGCGTCTGCGGCAGCCTCTGCTGCCGGCGATGCCCTGGCCGAGGCCCGCAACACCCTGACCAAGGAAATCAAGATGGTGGCGGAAACCAATGTGGTGGGCGACCGTCCCAGTATCGGGGTGTTCATCTGCGACTGCGGCTCCAATATCGCCGGGGTGGTGGACTGTCCGCATGTGACCGAATACGCCGCCACCCTGCCCTATGTCACGGTGGCTGAAGAAACCACCTATGCATGCAGCCAGGATGCCCAGGACAAGATGGTGGAAACCATCAGACAAAAAGGGCTCAACCGCATCGTGGTGGCGGCCTGTACCCCCAAGACCCATGAACCGCTGTTCCAGGAAACCCTGAAAAACGCGGGACTCAACAAATACCTGTTCGAGATGACCAATATCCGGAACCACAACTCCTGGGTACACAAAAGCAATCCTGACATTGCCACGGAAAAGGCCAAGGATCTGGTCCGCATGGCCGTGGCCAAGGCGGCCCTGGCCCAGCCCCTCAAAGAGGAAAAGATCAATGTCAATGACGCGGTCATGGTGGTGGGGGGCGGACTGGCCGGCATGACGGCCGCCAGAAGCCTGGCGTCCCAGGGATATGAAACCCATATCATCGAGAAAAAAGATGAGCTGGGCGGCGAGGCACTCAAACTGTGGAAAACCGCACAGGGAGAGGATGTTCAGCAGCACCTGTCGGCCCTGATCAAAGAGATCAAAGCCAACGACAACATCGTTGTCCATACCAATTCCACCCTGGAAGGGGTGGACGGATTTGTGGGCAATTTTACCTCAAAGATCAACACCAACGGAAAGATTACGGAACTGGCCCACGGAGTCGCGGTGCTGGCCACCGGCGCCAAGGCACTGGAGCCCGTTGAATACGGTTTCGGCACAGACGACCGCATCATCCGGACCCTGGATCTGGACAGAATGTTCATGGAAAACGATCCAAAACTGGATGTGGTGAATTCCGCCGTATTCATCCAGTGCGTGGGATCCAGAGAGCCGGAACGGCCCTACTGCTCAAGGGTGTGCTGCACCCATTCCGTGGACAATGCCATTGCACTCAAGAACAGGAATCCGGACATGGATGTGTTTATCCTGTACCGGGATATCCGGACTTATGGCGAGCGGGAGCTGCTGTACAAGGAGGCCCGTGAAAAAGGGGTGATCTTCATCCGGTATGAGGTGACGGACAAACCGCAGGTGACGGTGGAAAAAAATTATATTGCCGTGACCCTCAAAGACCATGTGCTCAACCAGCCGGTCACCATCCATGCGGATCTGCTGACCCTGGCTGCAGCCCTGGTGCCCAGAAAGGATGAACGCCTGGCCAATTTCTTCAAAGTCCCCTTGAACGATGAGGGGTTTTTCGTGGAAAAACATGCCAAGCTGGGACCGGCGGAGTTTGCCACAGACGGGGTGTTTGTGGCCGGGTCCGGTCATTATCCCAAGCCGGTGAACGAAGCCATCACCCAGGGGCGGGCTGCCGCATCCCGGGCATCGACCCTGCTGGCCAAAAAGGACAATCTGTTCACCTCCGGCATCATTGCCAGCGTGGATGTGTTCAAATGCAGCGCCTGCGGCGTGTGCGTTTCCATCTGCCCGTACAATGCCCCGGCATTCATGATGGACGGCCGGTTTGAAGGAAAAGCCGAAGTCAACCCTGTATTGTGCAAAGGCTGCGGCCTGTGCGTGGCCTCCTGCAGATCCGGTGCCATCCATCTGCGGGGATTTGATACCAACCAGATTTTTTCACAGATATTTGCCCTGGGTGAAACAGGTTAAAGGAGATACATTCACATGACTGAAAAAAATATAAAAATTGTAAGTTTTCTGTGCAACTGGTGCTCTTACGGGGCAGCAGACCTGGCAGGGGTAAGCCGGATGGAGTATCCGGCGGATATCCGGGTGATCCGGATTCCCTGCTCCGGCCGTATGAGCCCTAAATTCATCCTTTCCGCGTTCCGGGAAGGGGCTGATGCCGTCTGGGTGTCCGGGTGACACCCCGGCGAATGTCATTACCTGGATGGTAATTATTATGCAAGACGGAAATTCGCGCTGATGGGCAACCTGCTGGAACATATGGGCGTAGAACGTGACCGGATTCATTTCTCCTGGATCTCTTCGGCCGAGGCCACCAAGTTCGTGGATGTGGTCAAGGAGATTTCCAACAAGGTCAGAGACCTGGGGCCCAACAAAAAATTTGTCAAAGACTATAACATATAAAGGTGTGATCTATGGATACCTGTATTGAAAAAATAAGGGCCATTGGTGCGGACCTGCTGGCCAGAGGGGTGGTGGAGAAAGTGATCGGGTTTGCCGACGGATCCATCCCCATGGCTGCCCGCCCGGTTGCCGTCACATCCGGAAAAGATATGGAGAAGCTGGTCTTCAACAGCGTGTGTGGACTCAACCTGGCCAATTATGTATCAAAGAACAGCCTGTCAAAAAAAGACGGTAAAATCGCTGTGGTAGCCAAAGGCTGTGATGCCAGGAACCTGGTCACCCACATGGTGGAAAACCAGATATCCCGGGACCAGATCTATATCATCGGGGTGCCCTGCGCCGGCATGGTGGACAAGCGGAAAATTGCGTCCATGTTTGAAGATGAAATCACGGGATTTGAAGAGGACAAAGACACCCTGACCATTGCGTCCGCCCTGAAGACCGAAACAATAAAAAAATCCGACGTGCTGCGCCACAACTGCCGGATGTGCACCCACCGCAACCCGCCGGTGTTTGATGTGATGGCGGCAGAGCCGATGGCTGAACAGACCCTGGAACACCCTTTTGCGGACGTGGAGCGGATCGCCGCCATGGACCCGGATGCCCGGTGGACCTATTTTCAGGAATTGACCCAGAACTGCATCCGGTGCTATGCCTGCCGGAACGCCTGCCCCTTGTGCTACTGTCCCACCTGTTTTGTGGATGAATCCGGCCCCCAGTGGGTGGGCAAAGGTCAGAACCAGACCGATGTCACCACGTTTCATTTTCTGCGGGCCTTTCACTGTGCCGGCCGGTGCACCGACTGCGGGGCCTGTGTGGAGGCCTGCCCCATGGGGATCAATGTCAGGGAGTTTACCCGTAAGCTGAACAAGGATGCGCTGGATCTCTTTGGCTGGGAAGCTGGCCTGGATCTGGAGAGACGGCCGCCCCTGGATGTTTACAGTCCGGATGACCCCAATGATTTTATCAAGTAAACAAGAAGGGTATGTATATGAAATTCATTACAATTGATAAAAAGGACTGGAACCGCGGCATTGATAAGTCCAGAAAGACCTATCAGGTTTTCGGCCCGGTCCGAGATGAAAACGGCTGCCAGATCAAGCCGCTGGCACCGGATGTCCGGCCTGAAATGGATGCGGCCGCCACGGTCCTGTCGCCCAAATCCGTGCTTTTCCCCCAGACGGAAAAAATACTGACCGCCAGCCTGGATACGTCCAAACCGGATCATCATGTCATGAAAGCGGTGGTGCCAGATGATATGCCCCGGGCAGTGCTGGGAATCCGGCCCTATGACGCCAAAGCCGTGCAGCTGGTGAAGCTCAACTTTGACAATCCGGATTACAAAGATCCTTACTGGTGTGCTGCCTATGCGGCCACCACCTTTGTGGGGGTCGGTGTGAACCGCCCCGGTCCGTGTGATTTCTCCACTGCCGCCGGGTGCGGACCCTTCAGCGAAGACGGGCTGGATGTGCTCATGGCGGACATGGACGACAAATATCTGGCCAAGCTTCTGACCGACAAAGGAGAAAAATGGGCAGATGCCTGTGGATTCAATGCAGCTGCAGATTCCAAGGAAAGCCAGGCCCTGTTTGATGTCC
>DATHSR010000070.1:0-9030 GCA_035464035.1 Desulfotignum sp.
CCATTATCATTTTGAATGCGGACAGCGGCATCACCCAGGATGTCCGGGTGCGGAAAGCACTGAATTATGCGGTGAACAAAATGGCTCTGGCCAACGGACTGTTTGAGGGATTCGCCCAGGTGGCTCAGGGCCAGCTGCTCAGCCCGTCATTTTTCGGATTCAACGACCAGGTCACAGCCTATCCCTATGATCCGGATCTGGCGGCAAAACTGATTGAAGAAGCCGGCGTGAAAGGGCAGACCATCGAACTGATCGGCACCAGCGGCCGGTGGCTCAAGGACCGTGACCTGGTGGAGGCGGTGGCGGATTACTGGAAAAAAGCGGGCCTGGATGTGACGGTGCGTATTTTTGAATTCAACGAATACCTCAACCGGTTGTTCGATCGCAAGACCCGGGCGGACGGCATTTTTGTGGTTTCGTCCAATGAGCTCCTGGATGCGGACAAAAGCTTTTCCGCCTATTACAAGGCCGGCGGCGTCGGTGCGTCCAACTCCGATGAAACTCTGGCCGGCCTGATTGATGCGGCCCGGTCCGAAACCGACCCGCAGAAGCGGGAACGCCTTTATCACGAGGCGGTCCAGCTGGCCTATGACCAGGCCTATTTTGTGTGGCTGCTGAACATTGAAGATATTTACGGTCTCAGCCAGCGCATGGTATGGCCAGGGCGGGTGGATGCCCAGCTTCTCATCAAAGAGATGCAGGTCCGGTGATCCGGTGTCCAGGGTCTGAGAATGGTTCATGGACGGCAAGGTTTTGAAAAGCACAGAAGACAAGAGATGATGCCATAATGGGACGGTTTATCTACAGGCGGTTGATTCACGGGCTGATCGTGATCATGGGTGTGACCATCATTGTGTTCGTGGTGACCCGCATGGTGGGAGATCCGGTCCAGGTGATGCTGCCCCTGGAGTCCACCCCGGCGCAGCGGGCTGCCTTTGAAAAAAAACTGGGGCTGGACCGTCCCATTCACATCCAGTTTGCCGAATTTATGACCCGGATCGTGCGGCTGGATTTTGGGGAATCCCTGTGGCAGAAACGGCCGGCCATGGATATCGTGTTTGAAAAACTGCCCATGACCATGTTGCTCACCGCTGTGGGCATCGGGTTTGCCTGTGTGGTGGCGGTCCCTTTGGGGATCATCGCCGCCCTTCGGCCCGGCGGGGTGGCGGACCGGATCACCGTTTTCGGCAGTCTTTTGGGGCTGTCTGTGCCCCAGTTCTGGCTGGGGCTGCTGTTCATTGTACTGTTTGCGGTGCAGTTCAAGATCCTGCCCACGTCGGGTGCGGCCACACCCAGCCATATCATCCTGCCGGCCTTGACCATGGGACTGCCTACCCTGGCCCGGCTGGTGATGCTGGTGCGGTCCTCCATGATCGATGAGCTCAACCAGCAGTATGTCAAGACCAGTTTTGCCAAAGGGCTGCCGTTTGTCAGGGTGGTGGGACTCCATGCGCTGCGCAATGCCGGCCTGCCCATCATGACCCTGGTGGGCTGGGAAGTGATCCGGTCTCTGGCCGGGTATTCCGTGGTGGTGGAAACCGTGTTTGCATGGCCTGGCATCGGTCTGACCGCCATCCAGGCCATTGAGCGTGACGATCTGATTCTGATTCAGGCCATTGTTTTTACGGCAGCCGTGTGTGTGGTGGTGATCAATATCCTGATGGATTTCATCTATAAACTCATCGATCCGAGGCTGAAGCTGACATGAACCAGACCCACACAGATGCCCTGGCAAAGGCGCTGGCACAGAACCGGTATGCGTGGGTGGATCATCTGCTGGAACTGGGCCGGGAATTGAAACGGGACAAGGCCGGCCTCATCGGTGTAATCCTGTTCACGGCCCTGGTACTCATGGCCATGCTGGCCCCCTACATCGCCCCCCATGATCCCACGGATCAGGATCTCACCGCCCGGCTGGCCCCCCCGGTCTGGTATGAAAAAGGCACCTGGAAACATATTCTGGGCACCGACCACCTGGGCCGGGACGTGCTGTCCCGGACCATTCACGGGGCCCGGGTCTCTTTGTGGGTCGGAACGGCAGTGGTGCTTTGCGCCGGCGGATTCGGCGTGGTCATGGGACTTATGGCCGGATATCTGGGCGGACGGACCGATGCGTTTATCATGCGGTGGATCGACACCCAGGTGGCATTTCCCGGTCTGTTGCTGGCCCTGATCATTTTGGCGGTGATCGGCGCCAGCCTTACCACGGTGGTGGTGGTGCTGGCGTTGAACGGATGGATGGTGTTCGGCCGCATGACCCGCAGTGCCGTTCTGTCCATCCGCCAGTCTCCATATGTGGAGGCGGCGGAAGTGGTGGGATGCCGGTGGCCCCGTATTTTGTTCCGGCACATCCTGCCCAACCTCACCTCCCCGCTGCTGACGCTGTCCATCCTGGAATTTGCCAGAATTGTCCTGGCGGAAGCAGCCCTGTCGTTTCTGGGACTGGGAATTCAGCCCCCGGCCACCTCCTGGGGCCTGGACGTCGCCATGGGGAAAAACTACATGTTCATGGCCTGGTGGCTGGTGACCATTCCCGGATGTGCTATCGCCTTGACGGTTCTGGCGATCAACCTGGTGGCCAGCTGGCTGCGCCTTATCTCCGATCCCCAGGAGCGGGAAAAACAATATGCCAGACACATGGCGGCAGCCATGCGCAAAAAGATGCATGACAGAATTGAAAAGGAGCAGTCAGCGCCATGAATGCATCCGGAAACGCCCCGCTTCTTGAAGTGCGGAATCTGGTGGTGAATTTCTACACCCGGGGCGGGGTGGTCCAGGCCTCCCGGGGAGTCAGTTTCCAGGTGGACTACGGACAGACCCTGGGCATTGTAGGAGAATCGGGTTCCGGTAAAAGCGTGGCGGTCCAGGCGGTGATGGGGCTGATCCACACCCCCGGGCAGATTGAAGGCGGGGATATCCTTTTCAAGGGCCGATCCCTGCTGGACCCGGCCGGCAGAAAATTTGTGCGAAAGGTCCGGGGCAAGGAGATCGCCATGATTTTCCAGGATCCCATGACCTCATTGAACCCGGTGTTTACCATCGGCACCCAGATCACCGAAGTCCTTCGCCATCACATGGGCATGACCCGGACCCAGGCGCTCCGGCGGACGGTGGATCTGCTGGGCCTGGTGGATATCAATGCCCCGGAAAAACGTCTCAAACAATACCCCCATGAGATGTCTGGAGGGATGCGCCAGCGGGTGATGATCGCCATGGCCCTGGCGTGTGAACCCCAGCTGATCATTGCCGACGAACCCACCACTGCCCTGGATGTGACCATCCAGGCCCAGATACTGGATCTGCTGGCAGACCTGCAGCATCGCCTGCAGGTGTCCGTGATTCTCATCACCCATGATCTGGGGGTGGTGGCCCATCTCTGTCACCGGGTGGCGGTGATGTATGCCGGCCGGATTGTGGAGGTGGGGGACGCAGACCAGGTGTTTGCAGACCCGGTTCATCCGTATACAAAGGGGTTGATCCGGGCCACGCCCCGTTTGGACGCGGTCACCGATCGCATGGTGTCCATTGAGGGGGTGCCGCCGGACCTGATTTCTCCGCCCCGGGGCTGTGCGTTTTCGCCCCGGTGTGACCAGGCGGAAAAAGAGTGCCTGCAAATGCAGGCCCTGACGGAAGTGGGAGATGACCGCCATGTCTCCTGCTGGTGTGCGGTGAAAGGAGACCCCCGATGACCGGGCCTGCCAAAGGTGCGGCCTCCGGGTCAAACAAAGAAGTGATATCGGGTTCTCCCCTGGTTGAAGTAAAGGACCTGAGGGTGATTTTTGATGCCGGCCGGGCCGGGTTCTGGGGCCGCAGACGCCTGCAGGTGCATGCGGTGGAACAGGTGAACCTTGACATTTATCCGGGTGAAACCTTAGGGCTTGTGGGAGAATCGGGTTCCGGCAAGAGCACCATCGGCCGGGCCATTCTGGGACGGGTGCCGGTGCGTGCCGGACAGGTTTTTTTCCAGGGCAAAGAGATCACCCATGCCGGCAAAGAACAGATCCGGGCGTTGAGCCGGCACATGCAGCTGGTTTTCCAGGATCCCTACGCCAGCCTCAACCCCCGCATGAAGATTGTCGATATTGTGGCTGAACCGCTTCTGGTGCATGGTCTGGTGAAAAATACCCGGGAGGCGTCAGGTGAAGTGGCAAAGCTCCTGGAACTGGTGGGCCTGCCGCCGGATGCCGGTGCCCGCTATCCCCATGCCTTCAGCGGGGGCCAGCGCCAGCGGGTGGGTATTGCCCGGGCCCTGGCTTTAAAGCCCCAGTTCATTGTGGCGGATGAACCGGTGAGTGCCCTGGATGTCTCCATCCGTGCCCAGGTGGTCAACCTGATGCAGGATCTGCAGGCCCAGTTTGGTCTGGCATATCTGTTTATCGCCCATGATCTGGCAGTGGTGCGTCATATTTCCCACCGCATCGCCATCATGTATGCCGGCTGTATCGTGGAACTGGCGGATCGTCACCTGATCTATGAGTCCCCGGTGCACCCGTATACCAGGGCGCTGCTCTCTGCAGTGCCGGTTCCCGACCCGCCGGTCCAGCGGGCCAGGCAGCGGATCATCTGCCCGGGGGAACCCCCCGATCCCATGAACCCGCCCAAGGGGTGCCGGTTTCAGTCCCGGTGCCCCCATGTGACCCAGACCTGCCGCGATAACGCCCCGGCCCTGACCCGTCGCCGGACAGGCCAGGTCGCTGCCTGCTGGAACTGTTGACGTCAGAATCGGCCGTTTATTTCAGCATGTCATCGTTGAGCCGGAAAAATCCCTGCAGATTTTCCAGCCAGTAGGAATAAAACACCAGATTGTCGCTGTGAAAGGTGATCACCTCATTGCGTTTTTCAGAGGCGTAAATCAGATGGAGCCGGCCGCTGTCTTCAATGTGAAAGATCATGGCGGCAAGTTGATCGTTCAAGACCATGAGATCGCCGTTCTGGATCTGATTTTCACTGATCGGCCGGGTATTTTCCAGCAGGTTTTGCATGGGCAGATATCCGTGGTACTCCAGCCCGCTCAACTGAGCCGTCCGGGAATAGATGGAGAAAAAAAGATAGGAATTGTCAGACGTGCCCGAGGACTCCGGGTTGCCGCCGTATTCATAGGGGGTGCCGATAAACTGCCGGGCAACGGGAGGAATATTCTGCCGGAACGCTTCGAGTGCCGCATCGGCGTAGCGTCCCTCAGGTCTGCCGGCAAAGGGACCTTTATCACGCTGAATCCCCCATGCACAGACGGCATTCAACAGAATCAGTACAGAAATAAAGACAACCTTTTTCATGATTTTCCCTTGTATTAGAAAGTGGTTATGCCATAATAAAATAAGACAGAATCGGAAAAAAAACAAGTCATATCCGCAGGGGTTGCGGAATGGGCAGGTACTGACAACATAAAAAAGACAAAGATGCCATGAAAATAGTGACAACACACAAAGGTGCTGATTTTGATGCCCTGGCCAGCCTTGCCGCAGCCATGCTCATCTATCCGGATGCCAGGCCGGTACTACCCGGGAATATCAATGAAAATCTGAAACCGTTTCTGGCTATTCACAAGGACCTGTTTGAGTTTATGACCCCCGGGGAACTCAATCTGGATCTGGTGGATACCCTGATTGTGGTGGACACCCACTCCTGGGAACGTCTGGACAGCCGCCTGACATTACTCAGGGAAAAACCCGATCTTCAGATTATCGCCTGGGACCATCATACAGAAGGAAATATGGCAGTGACGGAATCCCACATCAGGGAAACCGGGGCCTGCGTGACCCAGCTCATCGGAGAGCTTCAGAAAAAAAGAACGTTGATCACCCCGGTTCAGGCCACCTTGTTTCTCATTGGTCTGTATGAAGATACCGGCAACCTGACATTCCCCTCCACCCTGGCAGAGGATGCCTATGCAGCCGGATTTTTGCTGGACAGAAAAGCGGACCTCAATATCCTGACCACGTTTTTAAAGCAGGCTTACGCCAGAAAGCACAAGGATATTCTTTACGAAATGATCCAGAAAAGTGAAACCGTGAAACTGTCCGGTTTTCCAGTGGCGTTTTCAAAACTGGATATCGATGGCAGAGTCCAGAATCTGGCCATGGTGGTACAGATGTACAGGGAAATCATCAATGCGGATGCCGCATTCGGGATTTTCCGGGACCGGGAGCAGGATAAATGCATGGTGATCGGCAGAAGCGGCGTGGATGAGATCAATATCAGCCTGATCATGCGCAGCCTGGGGGGCGGGGGCCATCCCGGTGCGGGATCCGCCCTGATCAAGGCGGCCAACCCGGATGTCGTCCAGGAGATGATCATGGAGCTGATTTCCGGCAATCAGCTGTCGTCGGTGATGCTGTCGGACATCATGTCCTATCCGGTGGTCAAGGTGCATGAAGACACGCCGGTGGAAAAAGCGATCATGATTCTGCGGGATCTGGGATGCACTGGGATGCCGGTGGTGGATTCCCAGGACCGTCTTGTGGGGATGGTGTCCCGGCGGGATTTCAAAAAGGTGCGCCAGTCCAAACAGATGTCCGCTCCTGTCAAGGCGTTCATGACCCGGAATGTGGTCACCATTTCCCATGACCGGAGTCCTGTGGAGGTGGCCCGGCTCATGATCAAGCATGATATCGGCCGGCTGCCCGTGGTCAAGGACGGAAATATGATCGGCATCATTACCCGGTCTGATGTGATGATGTATTTTTATGACATGCTGCCGGATTAAGGACCGCGGGAAACAAGATTCATTCCATAGGCTTGATTGTTTTTCCGAGCCTGGCTGCCGCCTTGAGCGCCAGTTTTTCCCTGAAAATTTTGGCATTGTGCCGTATATCCACAGGAAATGCTTTTTCAATGAAAATATGACGGATTTCCGTGGTCAGGGGGGTGGACTGCGCTAATTCCATCAATTCTGCAATCAACTGCTTTGCATTGCCGATGGGCCCGGCCGGTTCCACAAACAGTACCGGTATCTGGCGGTCCATGGGGCCCACCCCGGTCAAAGCGCTCCGGAAAACCTTTTCGTGGTTGTTGAAAATAGACTCCACAGGAATGGTGAACATGGTGCTTTTTTCCGTGATCACCCGATGGCTTTTTCGTCCGCAGAACCAGATCCTTCCCTTGGAATCCATCCATCCCAGATCTCCCATGCGGTGCCAGATCCCGCCGTCAGGATCGGCAATTTTGGCCAGCCGGTCGGCTTCCGGGTTATTGAAATAGTGTTCCGTGACCAGATCCGCCTGCACCGTGATCTCTCCCACCTGCTTTTCGGGCACCCTAAGGGAATCGGTGAACCGGGGGATGGGGTCGTCGGTGATTTTGATCAGGCACACCCGGGTGCTGCAAATGGGCCGCCCGATGCACAGGCCGAACCCTTTTTCAGTCAAGTGACGGGTTTCAGACAGTATCTCATCCGAGGTGATGGAGATGACCGGCACCGCTTCTGTGGCCCCGTAAGGGGTGTGAATCCGGGCGTCTTCCGAAAGCAGGGCGGAAAACTGCGCAATGTTGGCCGGTGACACCGGCGCACCGGCGGAAACCACCCGGCGTAAAGATGGCAGCTGGATATCGCGTTCCTTTCCATAGATCCCCACCCGGTTCAACAGGGCAGGGGAGGCAAACATGTTGGTGATGCCATGGTTTTCAATAGCTTCGATGATTTTTTCAGGATCGGCTTTGGCCGGCTGGGTGGGGTCCATATCCGGTATGACGGCGGTCATCCCCAGGGCCGGGTCAAACAGGGCGAACAGGGGAAATGTGGGCAGATCGATCTCATCGGGACCGATGTTGAAATGGGCCTGGATCTGTTTGATCTGGGCATCAAAGTTGCCATGGGTGTAGACCACACCCTTGGCCGGGCCGGTGGAGCCGGTGGTAAATACAATGGCCGCAGTTTCATCCCGGGTGGTCCGGGCCGGGGTAAAGGGTTTCTGTTCGCAGGACATCAGCCGGCTCAAGGTATGGCCTCCCCAGAACCATCTGCGTCCCACGGTGACCCAGTGCCGGATATCTTTGAAATGACCGGGTTTCAGTATTCTGAGAACATGGGCCTTTTCTATCCCGATAAAGGCGGTGGGCTGTCCCTGTTGAAGGCATTCCACCATCCGGGCAATGCCCATGCCCGGATCCACCACCACGGGCACGGCCCCCACCTTGAACATGGCAAACACAATAATGAAAAACTCCATGCCCGGCGGGACCATGAGGATGGTCCGGGTTCCCCTGGCAATGCCGATTCCTTCGAATCCAAATGCCAGGCGGTCGGACAGCTCATCCAGCTGCCGGAAGGTCAGCTGGCTGTAAAGGACCTGGTTGTTTCTGTCCCGGCCTGCGGGGTAAACCACCGCCCGTTTGTAGGGAAGGGTTTGGGCGGTTTTTCTCAGGCTTTCGGCGATATTGGTGTAGGTGGTCATGGCGGCATCTTTGTTTAAAATATAAAATTGAACATATCAGGAAACCAGAAACCGGTGAATCAGATCAGCGGTTTCTTCGGGCTTGTCTTCAAACAGGTAATGACCGGCATCTTCAAACACATGGGACCGGGCCCCGGGCAGCCGGGTTAAAAATTCGTCCAGAAAAAAGGTGTCAAACACAAAGTCCCTGGCCCCCCATAAAAACAATACCTGGTCCGGGTTCAGCCGGTCCAGGTGCCGGTCCACCCGGTTCACCTTGTCCCAGCTTTTGTCAGCGGGATCCAGCGGAATGTCCTGAACAAATTTCAAGGTGGCGATCCGGTTTTTCCAGCAGTTGTAGGGGGCGGTGAGTCCTTTTTTCGCCCGGGAGGAAAGACGGGTGCAGGCTCCCAGATAAAGGGCGCCCACTGAAAACAGGTTCAGTCCCAGAATGGCCGGGATTGCAACCCCGTTCACATGTTTGATCAGCCACAAAACAAAGGGCAGTTGTTTTTTTTCCGGCAGAAAAAAACCGGCCGTGTTGGTGATGATCAGCTTGTCCACCCGGTTCAGGTTGTCCAGTGCCCAGGCAAGACCGATCATGCCGCCCCAGTCATGGACAACGAGGCTGAGTCTGCCCCGGGGCACGGTGCGGGTC
>DATHSR010000071.1:0-6594 GCA_035464035.1 Desulfotignum sp.
TCAGGAACCGGGTGTTGGTGGTTTTTGCAAAAAGCGCCAGCGTACTGCCGATGCCTGTGGACAAACCGGCCATCAGGGTAAGGGAAAAAGCAAACAATACCGCACCGGTATCATAGACCATGGCAGCACACCTCCTTGAAGTGCCGGGGGTCCGGGTAAAGTAAACACCGTCAGACGGCCGGTCAGTCATTCAGGTCTCAGGACGTCGATCACAGGTTGTAATAATTTTTATGGGGCAATGTCAATACGCATTCAGGCACCGGTGATTGAATCCCGGCATCATATGCTTTTTTCCCACGGTGCAGTTCAGGGCGAAGCTGTCCAGAAACTGCCGGACATTGCCGGTGACAAAGGAGATGAGATGGATCTGCTGATCCGTGATCAGGTCTGCAGCGGTTTTTGAGATAGCGCCGCACACCAGCAGGTTCACCTTGTTTTTTTTCAGGGTGCGGATCAGATCGACGGGCGCCCCCGGATCCAGTTCGGTATAATACTGTCCGGATATTTTTTTATCGGTGAGTTCGGCTATCAGCAGGGTGTGGGCCGAATCAAATACCGGAGAAATACGGTTTCCCCAGACGGTAACAGCCAGTTTCACAAAACGCCTCCACGTTCCGGGTTGGTGTGCGGTTTCTTGAATCTGTCAACCCCTCTGCAAGCTCTGTGCCCAGGAATGTCCACCCCCCCGGGGATTCGAAGCCAGATGCGGCATGGCCCAGTCAAATCAGGTGCGGCCGGTGGCAAATCCGTATTTTCAGGCGGTGAAATGTGCGATGGGATAGAAACCAGGGTCGCAAAATTAGGACCGGTTGGACGGCAGGGGTTGCATTTATAATTTGATACCCAGTTTTTTGATCCTGCGGAACAGGGTGCTCTTATGAATCCCCAGGTCCTTGGCGGCCGCGTTTCTGTTGTAGTTGTTCCGGGCCAGGGCATTGGAGATCAGGGTGATCTGGGCGGATTTCACCGGATCTTCGGGAGCATGATGGGAGGATAAAGGTGTTCTGGCCAAAAAGCCGGGCAGATATTGACAGGTGATGATTCCTTCCTGGCACAGAACAAAGGCATGTTCGATGATATTTTCCAGTTCCCGGATATTGCCGGGAAAGGAATGGGACATGAGAGCGGCCAGAACGGCCGGGTCGATTCCCTGGATGCATTTGCCCTGGCGCAGATTCATCTTGGAGACAAACCGTTCCACCAGAAGGGGCACATCCTCCATGCGCTGGCGCAGCGGGGGCAGAAACAGTTTGACCACATTGATCCGGTAATACAGATCCTGCCGGAACTGGTCCGCTGCCATCAATTCAGACAGATCCTTGTTGGTGGCCGCGATGATCCGGACATCGGTCTTTTCTTTTTCAAGGCCGCCCAGCGGGGTGTATTCATGTTCCTGCAGCACTCTGAGCAGGCTCACCTGGAATGCAGGGCTGGTGTCGGCGATCTCATCGAGAAAAACCGTCCCTCCCTCGGCCAGGGTGAATTTTCCGGGTTTGTCTTTGACAGCATGGGTAAAGGCCCCTTTTTTGTAGCCGAACAGCTCCGATTCCAGCAGGGTGTCGGGCAGTGCCCCGCAGTTGATGGCGACAAACGGTTTGTTTTTCCGGGGCCCTGTGTTGTGAATGGCCCGGGCGAGCAGTTCCTTGCCGGTGCCGGTTTCCCCTTCAATGAGCACGGTGGCGTCGGACTGGGCAATCTGGGGAAGGATCGAGAAAATTTTTCTCATGGCCGGGCTGTTGCTCACGATATCCTCCACCTGGAAGCTGGCGGAAAGCTCCTTGCGCAGTGCTTCCACCAAAGAAAGATCCCTGAAGATCTCCACCCCGCCGATCACGTCGTTGTTTTTGTCAATGAGCAGGGAAGTGGAAACGGAAATGGGAATTTTCTTCCGGCAGGAATTGATGATGTAAGCGGATGTGGAGACATAGGGTCTGCCTTCCTCCATGGTTTTTTTCAGGGCGCATTCCGCCTCGCACATGTTGGACCGGAACACTTCCCAGCAGTGCCGGCCGATGGCATCTTTGCGGCGGATACCCGTGATCTCTTCGGCAGCCCGGTTAAAGGAGGTGATCTCCCAGTTGTAGTCGATGGTGAACACCCCGTCGGAGATGCTTTCCAGTATCACCTGGGTGGCTTCCGGTGTCAGGGGGCCGAATATTTTTTTTCGATCGATCATGGTATGGGGTTTCCGTGGCCGACACCTCTCAGGTGCCGGATCATTTCAAGATACCGTGTTTTGGAAAAATTTTCAACCGCGGCCATACTGGCATATGCCTGGATGAAATCGGTCTGCCCGGCTGCAAACACCCCATGGCCGTAAACAATCACGGTATCGGAATTTTCAAACGCACGGGGCAGGGTCCGGCACAGCCCAAACGGTCCGGTTCCCACCTCGCCGGGCACAACAGGGGTTTTTCCGACGGTCCGGGAAGCCGGGCAAAGGGTATGGCACTGGTGTTGATGGGCACAGCCCGCTTTCTGGTCCGGATCACAGTCCATGGACAGGATCACGCTGAACCGGGGATGTCCGTGGAGCAGGGTGCCGCATCCGGTGCGTGCGACGGTTTCCAGGTGGGCGGACAGTTCGCTGGAAGCTGTGATGCCGGAGGAACTGGACCCGTCCAGAGGGACCGGGTCAATGCACCCGTCCAGCGCATCCAGGCTGGCCCCGGTCTGGCTGATGTAAAGCGTGTCGTGCCAGCAGCAGGAGATATTGCCGAAATACGAATCCACCAGCCCGTCTGCCACCAGGTGCCGCCCGGTTTCAACCATGGCATCGATCACCTGTTTTTCCCGGGTAAAGGGACCCGGCGCAAGATCCGGCGGTCCGGGGGAAGGTGTGGACAGAAACGGTACGGTCTGGTCAAACACGGCTGCCATTTCCGGATCTGACCGTCCATTTTTAAGGCCGGCCAGAAAATCGGAGAAAAATTTGACAAAACAGGCAAAGCACACGGAACTGATATGCACAAAACCCTGTTCCGGACTTACGGTGCCGGGCGCAATCACCGCCGGCCCGTTGACGCCGCCTTTTTCCCGGACAATTACGGTCTTGCGCTGTTTCAAAGCCTGGATCACGGTATGGGCATCAAAGGCATCCACCACCGGCAGATCATGGAGAAAGGTGCGGGTTTCACAGTCTTCGGGAACGATTCTCCCCGGTAAAAAACCGGTGCCTTCAAGCCCGGTCCGGCCGGTGCCTGTCAATGCCCGGTCCGCCAGAAAACCGATGATCCGGTCATAGGGAGGGGCGGGCCGGACAAAAGCCAGGGAGTTGATATTCAGGTGCTGGAACACCGGTATGAGCACCGGGATCTCCGGGGCAGGGCGGTTCCATGTCAGGTCCCGGTCCAGCCCCCCCATCAGGGGCGCCCCCGGTCCCCGGGCAGCCGCCAACCCTGCAGCCACCAGTTTTGCGGCATATTTTCTAAGCAGATCATCCATGCCAGTCAAGTCCCAGTTGTGCTGCTTTCTGCTTTTCCGGCCGGCCGTCCGGGGTCAGCCCCCGCACTGCATAATAGGCTTGTCTGGCCGACAGAAAAGCGGTACGGTCAATGGGGGGAACGGAAAACCGGTCACAGCCGGTGCCGGGGTGTTCAAAAAAACGGTCCGGCAGGTCATCGTGCCGGGCGTCAAATCCGTTCAGGCTGTTGATGATCCGTTCATTGTAATCGATTTTTTCCCCGATGGCCAGCAGGTCCTGGGCGGTATAATCCAGTCCGGTGGCAGCGCACAAAGCCCGGGAATATTCCTCCAGCCCGGCGGCGAAAAAGATGAATTTGCAGGCGATCAAAGAGTCCACCACCGCATTGAGATCTTCAGCGATCTTGATGATCCGCGCTTTGCCGGAAAAGGAAAAACGGTCTGTGGCCACCGGTTTTCTTAAAATTTCATGGGAGATGGGATAGGCCCGCAGGTGGCATCCCCCCCGGGTGGATACGGCATATCCGAGAGCCATGCCATAAGCCCCACGGGGATCATAGGCCGGCAGCTCCAGTCCCTTGACCGCCATGGCGGCTGCGGGGTTGCCCATGGCGGCGGCATATGCGGCGGCCCCATGCTTGAGCGCCCTGCCGTCCCCCTGATCCCGGGCCATGTCTTCCAGAAGGGCCAGCAGGGATTGCGGCGTAAAATCCTGCCCGGTGATCTCTCTGAAACAGGCCAGGACTGATGCGGCGGAAATGGTGTCCATGCCAAGATCGTTGCAGCGCTGATTGGCCTCGGTGACCAGCGAGAGATCCTGCATTCCCACCAGAGCCGTGAAATGGGACATGGTTTCAAATTCCGGCATGGCCATGCCTGCAGCATGCCGGGTGGCGATTTTCTTGCACAGGATATGGCAGCCCTTGCACCCATGATTTTTCGGAGAATAGGTCCTGGCATAGGCATGGGCATTGAGACGGCCGGCAAAGGCAAACCGGGTGGCGCTGAAGTTGTCTGTGGGCATCATGCACCGGTTGTCCATCAGATCGTACATGGCACCGGTCCCCAGGCGGGAAAACCCGAACCGGCCCATAAGGGCCGGGGAAGCGGCGGTCAGGCGGCAGATATCCTGCCTGGCCTGTTTGAGACTGTCCAGATCCTTTACCCGGATGCGGCCGGTGCCAGACACCCGGATATATTTGACCTTTTTGGCCCCCAGATTCAAACCCAGGCCGCATCTGCCGGCGGCGTGATACCGGTCCGTGATGACCGCGGCAAACCGGACCCCGTTTTCTCCGGCAGGCCCGATGCAGGCCAGGCTGGCCGTCCGGGATGCCAGCGCATCATGGACCTCCCGGGTGGACTTTGTCCACAGATGGGCTGCCGGTACCAGGGTGATCCGGTTGTCCTGAATCTCAATACCCAGAGGTTCTGCGCTTCTGCCGGTGATAACCAGACCGTCCCATCCTGCCCGTTTGAGCTGAACGCCCATTTTCCCACCTAAGGAGGCATCCCCTGTCAGCCCGGTGAGGGGAGACCGTGAGATCAGGTGACTGCGTCCGGAAGTGGGGGCAATGGTGGCGGTGAGCGGGCCGGTGAACAGGCACACCGGCATTTCCGGATGGTCCCAGGCCAGGGTGGCGAAGGGCCGGAGAAACAGGCCCCCCAGTCCTTTGCCGCCCAGGTGTGCGGCATAGGTTTTGGAAGACAGGGCCAGCGGTTCGACGGTGTGACGGGTCAGGTCGATTCTGGCGATATTTCCGGTCCACCCGTGCATCAGAAATAGACCGGATTCCAGACCATGTGGTCGATCAGGGTGTTGAGCCGTTCTATATCGTTGTGGTGCCTGAAGCGGGAAAACGCGCAGCCTTGTCCGGTCACCCCGGCCTTGATGGCTTCTGCGCCCACCTGTTTGGCCACGGCAATGGACACCGCCCGGAGCTGGTCCAGGGGCGGGCACAGAATACCGTCCGCCAGGTCCTGTTCGCTGATGAACTGAGCCACGGCATGGGCTGCAGCGGAAAAGAACACCGGCAAAACCGTGGTGGCCCCCGACGCGATGATCCCCAGCCCTACGCCCGGAAAGACAAAGGCATTGTTCATCTGGCCGATGCGGTAGGTTCTGTTTTTGTGCGGCACCGGGTCAAAGGGAGAGCCGGTGGCCACCAGGGCGTTGCCGTCGGTCCACTGGTACAGGTCCTTTGGCAGGGCTTCGGTGTTGGCGGTGGGATTGCTCAGGGGCAGAATCACCGGCCGGTCCGTGTTCTGCATCATGCCGGCAACCACCTCTTTTGTAAAACATCCGGGCCGCCCGGATGTGCCGATTAGCACGGTGATTTTTTCATGGATGACCGCATTGCAGAGCGTGTTGTCTTCCGGGGTTCTGATCCAGGGCAGGGTGGCAGGATCTTTGGCAAACTTGTGCTTGTAGGGTTCCAGATCCCGGTCCGTGGTGACCACCCCTTTGGAATCCAGGGTAAAGATCCGCTGCCGGGCACGGGCCGCATCCATGCCCTGGGCCATCAGTTCGGTGAGGATCTGTTCGGCAATGCCCACCCCGCCGGCACCGGCACCGTGCACCAGAAAGATCTGGTCCAGCAGGGACTGGTTTTTGGATTTCATGGCGGCCAGAATACCGGCCAGGGTGATGGCGCCCGTGCCCTGGATATCATCGTTAAAGGATATTACCTGATCGAGGTATTTGTCCCGAACGGAAAAAGCGGTCTGTTTGGAAAAATCTTCCCACTGGCACAGGGCGTTGGGGAATACTTTTTTGAATGCGGTGACAAATTTTTCAATAAACCGGTCATATGCCTCTCCCTTGAGGCGCTTGTAACGCCAGCCCAGATAATTGGGATCCTCCAGCAGGGCCTGGTTGTCGGTACCCACATCCAGGGAAACCGGCAGGCAGTGCCAGGGGGCGATGCCCGCTCCCTGGGTATAGAGCATGAGCTTTCCCAGACAGATGGGGATGCCGCCGGCACCCTGGTCACCGATACCCAGGATGCCCTGGTTGTCGGTAACCACCGCCACCCGGATATCCTGGTCGGTGTAATTGTTCAGGATGGTTTCCGCGTAATCGATGTTGTCAGGAAACAGGTGGATGCCGTTGGCCCGCCGGAACATGGTGGAGTAGAGCTGACAGGCCAGTCCCACGGTGGGAGTGTAGAT
>DATHSR010000072.1:0-2149 GCA_035464035.1 Desulfotignum sp.
CGGGGGCGGCATCCATGCTAAAGAGCCGGTCCTTGTGTTTTCTACAGTTTATGGCATATTTGCAAAAAACCCTGTTGACAACCCGGCATCGCCATGATATCGAGTTATCATATGATATAAAAATCTAACGTTTGTTAGAAAATTGACTGGAACAACAAAGGGGCAGGAACCATGAACATTGCAAAGAACCTGGAAAACGCAGCATGTCATTTTCCGGACAACATGGCCCTGATGGCGGACAGCAACTGCCTGACATACCGGCAGTTCAATGCGGCTGCCGACCGGATTGCCAGAGCCCTGCAAAAAAAAGGGGTCAGGGCCGGGGACCATATCGGCCTGTGCGCCCCCAATTCCCCTGCCTGGCTTTGTTTTTATTTCGGGGTCCTCAAAACCGGGGCTGTGGCCGTCACCCTGCCCCATACCATGACCGCAGCCGAACTGGAACCGGTACTGGCGGACTGCAACCCGGACATCATGTTCACGGATGACGCCAAGAAAGAAGTGCTGGCGGCGCTGTCCTGCCCGGCTGCCGTGATTCTTGAAACCGATGCGCTGTTTGAACCGGTGCCGGCCGTCACCCGTGACGAGGGTTTTGTCACCGTGGACCGGCATCCGGATGATGTTGCCGCCATCCTTTACACCGGCGGCACCACAGGCGTGCCCAAAGGGGTGATGCTCACCCACAGAAATATCATGACCTCGGCCTTTAACGTATCCCACAATGAGCGGTCCTGCGAAACCGACCGGGCCCTGTGTTTTCTGCCCCTCAATCACGTGTTTGCCCAGATGCATATCATGAACGCCACGGTGTTCTGTGCCGGGGGCCTGGTGATCCAGCCAGCGTTCAAAATGGACGCCCTGCTTGGCGCGGTGGAAAAATTCAAAGTCACCAAACTTTATGCCGTGCCCACGGTGTATATCCGGCTCCTGTCTCTGCCCGGGATCAAGGAAAGACTGGGCACGGTGCGGTACTGCTTTTCAGCGGCCGCCAGCATGGCAAAAGAGGTGGTGCGGGAATGGAAGGCAAAAACCGGTCTGGACATCAACGAGGCATACGGCATGACTGAAAGCGCATCCATGGTGACTTTCAACCATTTTCACCGCCATGTGATCGGTTCGGTGGGCACCCCGGCCCCGGGGGTGGAGATCCAGATCCGGGATGAAAAGGGGCGGGTTCTCAGGCCTTTCCAGGAAGGCGAGATCTGCATTGCCGGCCCCAATATCATGAAAGGGTATCTCAACCGGCCCGAGGACACGGAAACCGCGTTCTGGGGAAGGTGGTTCCGTTCCGGGGATATCGGGTATCTGGATGACGACAACTATCTGTTCATCGTGGACCGGATCAAGGAGCTGATCATCACCGGTGGGGAAAACGTGTCCCCCAGAGAGATCGAAGAGATCTTGTACACCCGCCACGAGATCGAGGAGTGCGCCGTGATCGGGCTGCCGGACAAGGAATACGGAGAGCGGGTCACCGCCTATATCGTGTTCCGGCCCGGCCAGAGCCTGGATGCCGCTGAACTCAAAGTGTATCTCAAGGCCCGGCTGTCTCCTTTCAAGGTACCCAAGGATTTTATCAGCGTCACGGATCTGCCCAAATCCAGTACCGGCAAACTGCTGAAAAGAGAACTCAAACGCCAGGTGCTGAAAGGATAATCTTATGGCACAGATCATCGCAGACAGACGGGATGTGGATTTCGTGCTTCACGAGCAGTTTGAGGTTTCCTGCCTGAGCGCCCATGACCGGTATGCGGAATTCAACCGCAAAGTGATGGACATGGTCGTGTCCGAGGCCCGCACCCTGGCGGTCAAAGAGCTGCTCCCGGTCATGAAGGACGGCGACACCCAGGGGTGCCGGTATGAAAACGGCCGGGTCCGGATGCCTGACGCATTCAAGCGGGCCTGGCATCTGCTGGAAAAAGGCGGGTGGTTTGCCCCGTGCCAGAATCCGGCATGGGGCGGGCAGGGCATGCCCCACAGCCTCAATGTGATGGCACAGAACTATCTGTTCGGCGCCAACATGGCCCTGATGATGGTGGCGGGCCTCAACCACGGGGCCGGCCAGATCCTGGAGCGGTTCGGCACCGATACCCAGAAGCGCCTGTACCTTGAAAATCTCTACACCGGCCGCTGGGGCGGCACCATGGCG
>DATHSR010000073.1:0-2167 GCA_035464035.1 Desulfotignum sp.
CTGATCCGGTCATGTTCGAACACCTTGCGCTCATGTTCGACCGTTTCGAGGTGCTCAATGGCCAGCGGGACGTGTGGCAGAACCTGCTGGTCTGGGAATGGCTGGACAGCCTTACCGAAGAGCGGATCGACCTGTGGCAGAAAAAACACGGGATCCGGGCCGGCAATTTCTGCAAGTCCGTTTATAAAAAACAGGTGACCGGCGGGTCTGACGATCATATGGGGCTGTTTGCCGGCACCTGCGGAACCTGCCTGCATGTGCCGGACCTGGAGAACAGAAACAAACACACACCCCTGTCACACCTGGCCCTGGAGGCCCTGCGGTCCGGGCCACTGCACCCCTATGGCCGGGTCACCATTCATGAAAAGCTCAATATCGCGTTTATGGATTATCTGTCTCAGATCGCCCTGCACATGAAAGAACCCGGACTGGTGCGCATGTTTCTCCACAAAGGCAGCCTGCAGGACAAACTGATCTGCCTGGGGGTCAGCAATGCCATGCAGGAGCTTCGGCGACACCGGTTCACCCTGTTTTTTTTCAAATCCCTTCACGAGGCGCTTCACGGCCGACGGCCCGGCCTGATGAGCCGGTTCAGGGTCACCCCGGATTTCCGGCCCCTGATTCGGAAAATCGATGAGATTGCAAGGGCAAAAAACCGGTCCCGGGAAGATTATTTCGAGCTGTTAAAAACCGGGTCCACTCAGATGTTCACCTGCCTGAACCAGATCATCGCCAGGCGCATCAAGGCCCAGACCGGTCATCTGAAGGGACTGGACATCACCCGGGCCGTGGACACGGCAGAGCTGATAAAAAAATTCGAGATCCCTTCCCATTTCCGGGCACTGTTTGAAAAAGACAGTGCTCCTTCCATGGACCAGGGGTCCAGGATCAATGTGTCGGAATTTTTTGATGCCCTGTCTTTTCCGGTGCTGGCCTGGGCCGTCATTGCCGGGGCATCTTTGCTTTCCACCCGGGTGCTCATGGGGCAGCGGGAGTTTGTCAACGGGTTTGCAAAGACCCTGGGTAGTCATGTGCATCCCCGGCGTGCCCTGTGGCTCACCGACACCCTGTGCGACAACAACGGGGTGTCCGCTTCGCTGTCCAGAAAGCTGGCCTTTATCCAGGAGCGGGACCTGCCCGTAGATTTTCTCATCTGCCATGACAATGTCCCGGAACAGCCCCATTTAAAGGTGGTGCCGCCTGTGGGAAGGTTCGCCTTTCCCAGTTATCCGGACCAGGTGTTTCATGTGCCGGACCTGCTGGCGTTGCAGCACCGGTTCATCCAGGGTGGATACGACCGGATCATCTGCTCCACCGAAATTGTGATGGGTCTGGCCGCCCTGTTCCTCAAACAGTCCATGGCGGTGCCGGTGTATTTTTTCATGCACACGGACTGGATGGAGTTTTTCAGATACACCACGGAGCTGTCCCCGCCGGTTCTGGACCGGATCCGACGGACCCTGCGGGCTTTTTACCATCAGTTTGACGGCATCTTTGTGTTAAACCGGGAACACCGGGACTGGCTGATTGGACCGGCCATTGCCTGCGATCCGGCCCGGGTTTACAAGACCGCCCACTGGGTGGATGAGGCATTTTATCCCCGGCCCGGGAAACGGCGGACATTTTTCAAGGGACAGATATCTGATACGGAGATCATTCTGCTGTATGCAGGGCGGCTGAGCGAAGAAAAAGGGGTGTTTGACCTGCCGGAGATCCTGGCTCATCTGAAAGAAAACGCTGGAAATATCAAACTGGTGATCGCCGGCACCGGTCCTGCCGAAGAAAAGTTGAGGGAGCGCCTTCCTGAGGCCATGTTTCTGGGCTGGGTGGAAAAAGATCAGATGCCGGAACTCTATTCCCGGTCGGATCTGCTGGTGCTGCCGTCCCGGTTCGACACCTTTGGTAATGTCATCCTGGAAGCCATGAGCTGCGGGGCCGCCGTGGCCGCCTATGCGGAAAAAGGGCCCCTGGAAATTATCCAGACCCGGGAAAACGGTATCCTGGCCGAAGATCCAGCGGGTCTCAGCGATGGCATCGCCCGGTTTGTCAGGGATGAAACGTTCCGTCATATCTTGAAAAAGAACAGCCTGATGCGCGCCAGGGCGTTTTCCCGGGAAATTATTTTCAAGGCGTTTTTAAACGACCTGGGATTGGGTGAAACAGCGCA
>DATHSR010000074.1:0-2752 GCA_035464035.1 Desulfotignum sp.
CGGCAGGCTCTGCTGGTCACCGGCGCCGGCGGCCTGTTTCTCTTGATGGGCATCCTTTTGCTCAAATCCGCCGGGTTTCCCATGGATCTGAACCAGCTGGCCGCATCCGGGGACCTTTTGCGCAGTCATGTCCTGTATCCGGCCATCTTTGTCTGCATCCTGGTGGGCGTCATGACCAAATCCGCCCAGGTGCCGTTTCATTTCTGGCTGCCCAACGCCATGAGCGCCCCCACCCCCATCAGCGCGTTTCTTCATGCCGCCACCATGGTCAAGGCCGGCATCTACCTGCTCCTTCGGCTTCACCCGGCCATGGCCGGCACCCCGTTGTGGACCGGCACCCTGGTTTTGATCGGAGGAATCACGGCCCTGTGGGGCGCCGTCCAGGCCTTAGGCCCCTGTGATCTCAAGCGGGTTCTGGCCTACACCACCCTGATGGCCTTGGGGGTGCTGACCCTGTTTGCCGGGGGACAGACCGTGCTGTCTCTGACTGCGGCCGCCACGTTTCTGATGGTCCACGCCCTGTACAAGGCGGCGTTGTTTCTGGCGGTGGGCAGCATCGACCATCAGACCGGGACACGGGACCTGAACCGCCTGGGCGGACTGCTCACATGCATGCCCCTCACCGCCCTGGCCGTGGCCGGGGCCACCCTGTCCATGGCCGGGTTTCCGCTTTTCTTCGGATTCATCGGCAAGGAGATCATGTACGAGGGGGCCCTGGCCCAGGAGATGTTCCCTTTTTTCGCCACCCTGTCCACCCTGTTTTCCAATGCCCTGATGACCGCTGTGGCCGCCGTGATCCTGATCACCCCCTTTGCCGGTCCCCTGGGGGGAAAACTGTCGCTTGTGTGCGAAGTCCCCTGGACCATGCGCCTGGGCCCGGCCTTCATGGGAGTTTTGGGAGTGGTGTTCGGCATCATCCCGGAATGGGTATCTGAGTTCCTGATTGAACCGGCAATATTCGCCATTCACCCGGACAGACAAGAGATCCGCCTGGTGTTCTTCCACGGCATCAACCTGCCCCTGTTGCTCAGCATTTTGACCCTGTCCCTGGGCGCACTCATCTATGGGTTTAGAAGCCCCCTGCGCCAGGGGCTCCTCACTGCCCTGGACCGGCTGTGGTTCACCTTCCCCGGGCTTTACCAAACAGGGCTGAACCGGTTCCTCCACCTGGCCGGCCGCTTCACCGCCATTGTCCAGAACGGCGCGCTGCACACCTATCTGACGGTCATCATCCTGGTCATGATCACGGCGGTGGGAAGCGTGTGGCTGCCGCATGTTCCGGGCACGGCAGGGATCGCCCCGATTTCCGGTCCCTGGATCGCCGCCGGCCTGTTCGGCTTTATCCTGATCTCCACCGCCCTGGTGGTCACGGCCCGGCACCGGATCCTGGCCATCGGGGGCCTGGGCGGGGTGGGCGCAGGGGTGGCCCTGGTGTTTCTGGTGTTCGGCGCACCGGATATCGCCTTAACCCAGCTGCTGGTGGAAACCTTGACCCTGATTTTTGTGTCCCTGATCCTGCTGCGCCTGCCGCCTTTGGAAAAAGCAGCCCCCCCCTCCCGGTTCCGGACCCTGAGAAATGCCGGCCTGTCCCTGGGCGCCGGCCTGATCACTGCCACGCTGCTGATGGGCAGTGTGCAGACCCCTCTGGACCGCAGCCTGACCGCTTTTTTTGAAGCCAGCAGTGTGTCGGCGGCCCATGGCCGCAACATCGTCAATGTGATCCTGGTGGATTTCAGAAGTTTCGATACCCTGGGTGAAATCAGTGTGGTGGTGCTGGCCGCCTGGGCCGGGGTCAATCTGATCCGCCGGGCAAAGGAGCGGTAGATGCAGTCCATTATTTTAAAGGCCGCCACCCGGCTCATGGTGGGACTGCTGCTGGTGTTTGCCGCCTATGTCCTGCTGCGGGGCCACCATGAACCCGGCGGCGGATTTGCCGCCGCCCTTCTGGCCGGCACCGCCTTTGCCCTGTTTGCCATAGCCGAAGGCCCGGATCAGGTGCGCCGGGCCATCCGCATCCGTCCGCTCACCCTGGCCATGACCGGCCTGGCAATGGCCATGGCTGCGGGACTGCCGGGGCTGGCTGCCGGCAGCCCCTTTCTCACGGGCATCTGGTGGCAGGCCGGTCCGGTTTCAGTGGGCACGCCCCTGGTCTTTGATCTGGGCGTATTTTTTGCGGTGCTGGGCAGCATCCTGTCCCTCTTGCTGTCCCTGGAGGAGTGCTGATCCATGGAATCCCTGCTGGCCATTGTGGTGGGCCTGATGACCGCCGGTGCCCTGTACCTGATGCTGTCCGGGATGCTGGTGCGGTTCGTGTTCGGGTTTGTTCTGATGGGCAATGCCGTCAACCTGCTGATTTTCACCGCCGGCCGGCTGTCTGACACGGCCCCGCCCCTGATCGCTTCCGGCCGGACCCTGCCGGCGGAACCCCTGGCCAACGCACTGCCCCAGGCCCTGATCCTCACGGCCATCGTGATCGGATTCGCCATGACCCTTTTTCTGCTGGTACTGCTTTACCGGACCTATGACCAGACCCGCACCCTGGATGCGGACCAGCCGCCGTTTATCTGTGAACTGGCGCCCCCCCACGACCCGGATGGACCGGAAAACAAGGACCCGGCATGAACCATCTGCTGATATTGCCCATTCTGGTGCCCATGGTTTCAGCGGTTTTGTCCCTGTTTTTCAGGCACACCCCCCGCCTGGCCCATACCGCAGCCATGGCCGGGGCACTGGTGCACTTTGCCGGCACCGG
>DATHSR010000075.1:0-2164 GCA_035464035.1 Desulfotignum sp.
CGTGGGTGGTCAGGTTGGTGTCTCCCATGAAGCTGGGCAGCATCGGGGTGGTGATGGTTTTTGTCCTGAAGGAAAACGGGGCGGGATCGATGTCGGACGGGTGACGCCTGAAACAGGAAAAGTCAATGCTGTCGGCATGGAGCCGGGGCGGAGTCCCGGTTTTCATGCGTCCCATGTCAAAGCCGATTTCTGCCAGATTCCGGCCTAAATGGATGGCGGCAAACTCACCGGCCCGGCCGGCATCGATCCGGGTGGCGCCGATGTGAACCTGGCCCCGCAGAAAGGTCCCTGTGGTAATGACCACACACCCGGAACGGTATTCATACCCGGTCATGTCCACGATCCCTTTGACCCGGTTGTCTTCAATGATCAGATTCCTTGCCATGGCCTGCTTCAGGTCCAGGTTCGGACAGGCTTCCAGCACGGTTTTCATGTGCCGGGAATACAGGGCCTTGTCATTCTGGGTCCGGGTGGAATGGACCGCCGGGCCCTTCCGGGTGTTCAAGGTCCGGTACTGGATGGCGGAGGCATCGGTGGTCAGTGCCATCTGCCCGCCCAAAGCATCGATCTCCTTGACCAGCTGTCCTTTGGCCATGCCGCCGATGGAGGGACTGCACGGCATGGCGGCGATCTTGTCCATATCGATGGTCAAAAGCAGGGTGGCGCACCCCATGCGGGCGGCGGCCAGGGCCGCCTCGCATCCGGCATGGCCGGCCCCCACCACCACCACATCATATGTGTGAACAGAAAAAGTCATAACCTGTTATATTAAAAATGATATTGAATAAAATCAACAAGAAATTCATTTTTTGTCAACTTGACAGACCCGGCCGGCTATCCTATTTTAGAGTGTTATTTTACAGGGAAAAAACATGATCAATACCCACGAACAGGAAAAAAAACAGTTTATCCGGCTGTTTCAGGAACAGGGGCTGGACCGGTTTGATGAGCGGTTTCAGGTGCTTGAGGCCTTTTTGCAGCTGGACCATCATGTTACCAAGGCCGAGATTGTCGAGCAGCTGGAGAAAAACGGAAAACACCTGAGCGATGAATTTGTGTTTTCCTCCATGGAACATCTGTGCCGGTTCGGGTTTGCCTCCAAAGTTGAATTCGACCGGGGGGAAACCCTGTATGAGCACCGGCATCTGGGGATTCACCACGATCATATGATCTGCACCAAATGCGGCACTATTCTGGAGTTCAAGGACGAGGCCCTGGAAAAACAGCAGCAGAAAATCGCCCAGGTCTATGGATTTCACATGCTCCAGCACCGAATGGAAATCTATGGCCTGTGTGCTGCCTGCATGGCCAAGCGGCAGAAAGTCCTTCTGCACAAGGCAAAGCCCGGAGAGCGGGTGCAGGTGAAACAGCTGGAAGCCGGTAAACAGATGCAGCTTCGCATCTCTTCCATGGGATTGAGAATCGGGGATGAAATCGAGGTGGTATCCAATGGATTCGGGGGGCAGGTGGTGGTGGCATCCGGTGATACCCGCCTGGTCATCGGCAGCGGCATGGCTCAGAAAATCTGGGTGGAGCCGGTGGATGCCCCGGTTTCGTCAGTAAAGGAAGAGAAGACCGGTATATTGGATTCACCGGAAACGGTCCGGATGCTGTTGTGTGACATGCAAGCAGGACAGGAGGGAACCATTGTGCGGGTTTCGGGCGAGAGTAAGCTGCGCCGGCGCCTGCTGGAGATGGGGATCAACCGCGGCACCCATGTCTACGTGGAAAAGTACGCCCCGCTGAAAGATCCCATCGAGCTGGTTGTCAAGGGATACCATATCTCGTTGCGGGTGGAGGAAGCGTCCCATATTCTGGTTGAAAACGTAGCCGCCCGGGAAGACGGCACATGAAAAAGGAACTGACCATTGCCCTGGCGGGAAACCCCAATTGCGGCAAAACAACCATTTTCAACAACCTGACCGGGGCCCGGCAGAAGGTGGGCAACTGGCCCGGGGTCACCATAGAAAAAAAAGAAGGCCTTCTCAAACACAAGCAATATACGCTCCGGGTGGTGGACCTGCCGGGAACCTACAGCCTGACCCCGTTCTCCATGGAAGAGATTGCGGCCCGGGATTTCATCATCAAGGAAGCCCCGGATATCGTCATCAATATCATTGATGCATCAAACCTGGAAAGAAGCCTGTTTCTGGCGCTTCAGGTC
>DATHSR010000076.1:0-4192 GCA_035464035.1 Desulfotignum sp.
GTCCACGATATGGGCAATCACTTTTCCGGGCTGCATGGTGTTGTCTCCAGCAAAAAGATTGACATTTCTCCCGCTTATACCGGGATCCAGGGCTTTTTGTCAATGCCGGTGCTTTAGCCTTACTCCTCCGTTTCTGTCAAAGAAAACAAGAAAACGAGGCTTGATCCCGGACCCGGGAAACGCTACAATGGCCGGGTGCAGAAAAATCGTGCAAAACAGTGATCCAATCTGACAAGGAGCGAAGATGAACGTAATAATTGATCTGTGTGTCGTGCCCCTGGGCGTGGGGCTGTCGGTTTCAAAATATGTGGCCGCCTGCCATGAGATCATTCAGGCGGCCGGTCTCGCCTGTGAACTGCATGCCTACGGCACCAACATCGAAGGGGAGTGGGATGACGTGTTTGCGGTGGTGAAACAGTGCCATGAAAAAATTCATGCCATGGGTGCCCCGCGCATCACCACCACCATCAAGGCCGGCACCCGCACGGACCGTGAACAGACCATGGCGGACAAGGTCAACAGCGTGAAGCAGAAGCTGGCATAGCCGATACCGGTTCATTGGCGTCAAGCACCGTGAGCATGGCATCGATTTTTTTCTGTGCCCCCGCAGCCGCCAGGGTACAGCCGCCGGCACCGGCATGACCGCCCCCGCCGTACCGGGCCAGCAGGTGGCCGACATTGACCCGGCAGCCGCGGTTGAAGATGTTGTGGCCGATGCTCACCAGCACATGGGTTTTCCCCGCATCCCTGTACCGGATCTTGACACTGGCCAGGGTGTCGCCGAACAGGCAGTAAACCAGAAACCGGTTCCCGGACGGCACCGGATCCAGGCCCCTGAAATCCGTGACACTGATGCGGCCTTTGACCCGGGTATGTTTTTCAAGATACCCGGCATAGGCCTGATTCTCCCGGATCACGGCATCACACCGCACCCTGACCCCGTGATCCGCCATCACCTGTGCCATGTCCACAGTCCGGAGCAGGTCCACCAGGCGGTTCCAGTAGGGCGCTTCCCTGCCGCCCCGGTTCTGTATGGTCATGGACAGCAGGATATGGGGAAAGTTTTCCGGATGCAGGACCTGGTCCCGGGTGAGATCGGCGGAATCGATGATATCGGTATGGAAAACCAGGTCATCGAACCGGTTGTCCAGATGCCCGGATGCCTTGTAGTACCGGTGGATCACACCCGCAGCGGACGGGGCCACGGCAAAGGCGCCGTTAAAATCATGGTGGGGCCGGTTGGAAACATGGTGATCAAACCACAGGGAGCACCGGGGATCATACGGCAGGTTGGCAAGGATGTCCCCATCCCTTATCTGTGCGGTTTTCTGCTGCACCTCATTGGGCTCCACCCAGTAAATGCCGGTGTCGATATCCAATGCTTCTTGCAGCAGGACGGCACACACAATACCGTCAAAATCGGGCCGGGTAACGATTCTCATGATAACTTTCGGTTAAATGTAAAACAGGTTGCATGAATGCGTGCAGGTTTCATAGTATGACACTGTATAAAACAAACCGGCAGAATTATCAAGGCTCAGATGACCGCTGAAAACCCATTCTACTCCATTGCAGTACCGCCGGACACCGGCATGATCACGGCCCGGCTCAAGATCAGACGGTCTGAATTCACCTGCCGCCTGGCCCGGGCCGATGCCGTTGAAGCGGCCAAGGCGTTTATATCAAAAATCAGCAGGGAGAACAAAACCGCCACCCACAACTGCTGGGCCTATATTGTGGGGGATGCCGGACAGATCTGCCACTGTTCCGATGCCGGGGAACCGTCCGGCACCGCCGGCAAACCCATGCTCAATGTACTGGCCTCCCACCGCATGACCCGGGTGGCGGCCGTGGTGACCCGGCAGTACGGCGGGGTGAAGCTGGGCATCCGGGGACTGATCCAGGCCTATGCCGATACCGTGGAAGCGGCCCTGGCAGCGGCAAAAAAAGTGAAGCTGATCCGGGCGGACCGGGTGCGGGTTCAGATTCCCTATGACTGTAATGACCTGCTGCTGAACCAGGCCCGCCGGTTCAACGCCATTGTTGCGCATACCGATTATGGCCAGTGGATCATCCATGAATTTCTGGTGGAAAAACACCAGGCCCCCGATTTTATCCAGATGCTGTCTCAGTTTAAAAACCTGGGACTGCAGGTGTTATAAATCAAGGACCGGTCTGACCGGATATCGGGTTGTTTAAAAATACGCAAACCGCTTGTTTTTTATTTTTATATCCGGTAATAATTATTTCCGGATATAGTCTTAACTGGAAAAATTTATTACCGGATTAAAAGTGATTCAAACGGTTAAAGAGATCATATTGGACTTTCAGCAAACCCGTCCGTTTACCGGGGTTCCGCGCCGGATCCGCATGAAACCGGTGCAGGGCAAAGCCCTGGTGTGCATGGGGGTCCGCCGGTGCGGGAAAACCACCTGCCTGTTTCAGATCATGGAACATCTCATCGATGCCGGTGTTTCCAGAGAAAACCTGCTTTATTTGAATTTTTTTGATGACCGCCTGCACAGTCTCCGGCATGATACCCTGGGAGTCATAACAGAAGCCTATTTTTCTGTTTATCCTGAAAAAAAGAATGTTGAAAAAATCCATCTGTTTCTGGATGAAATTCAGGCCATACAGGGATGGGAACCGTTTGTCGACCGCCTGATACGAACCGAAAAATGCGACATCTATATTACAGGCTCATCCGCGCGGATGCTGTCCCGGGAAATAGCGACCCAGATGCGGGGCCGTGCCATTTCCTGGGAATTGTTCCCATTTTCGTTCCAAGAATTCCTGGACCTCAAAAATATTGACGGCACCGGCCCCTTGTCTTCCAAAAAACGGCTGACCATACAAAAGGCATTTGATGACTATTGGCATACCGGTGGTTTTCCGGAAGTAATCAGCCAGGAACGGCTGCTGCGGCTAAAAATTCACCAGGAATATTTCAATGCCATGCTTTTTCGTGATCTTGTGGAACGCCATGACATATCCCATCCCCGGGCTGTAACTGATCTGGCCCACTGGCTGGTGGACAACATCGCTTCTCTCTATTCCATAAACAATCTGACCGGGTATCTGAAAACACTGGGCCACAAAGTACCCAAATCCGCAGTGGCCGATTATCTTGAATGGTTCGAAGATGCCTATATCCTGTTTACTGTCCGTATTTTCGATGCTTCTGTGGCAAGGGCAAACACCAACCCGAAAAAAATTTACTGTATTGACCATGCCCTGGTTACGTCAGTGGCATCAGGAATTCTTCTAAATACCGGCCATCTGCTGGAAAATATGGTCTTCATGGCTCTTCGCCGGATCACCGCGGATATTTATTATTTCAAAACCCGAACCGGCCGGGAAGTTGATTTTATCATCAAAAAACCGGACCGGTCCTTCATGCTGATACAGGTATGTGAAACCATGGTTGATGAAAAAACAAGGATCCGGGAAACAACCGCGCTTTGGGAAGCGATGAAACAGTTGAACATGGACACCGGCTATATTGTCACGCATCATGAAGAGGAAATCATCCGGAATGACGCTGGTGAGATACATATTCTTCCCATGTGGCGATTTTTACTGCTCGTATCGGAATGACCAGTGAAATCTCATTGACAGGGAAACTTTTTTCAGTATAATTTAATTTTTATTAACTATACTGAAAATTTTTTTACCCGGCACAGGGACCTATGAAAACAAAACTCGGGGCTTTATTACGGGCCATTCGAAACACCCGGCATTTCACCATCAAGGATGTGGCCGCCAAAGCAGGCATCAGCTCCAGCCTGTTGTCCCAGATCGAGCGGAACCGGATTTCTCCTTCCCTGGACACCCTCCTGCAGCTGCTGGAAGTGTACGGGGTGCCTCCGGACAAATTCTTCAAAGACTATGAATCCCAGTCCCAGGTGGAGATCATCCGGAAAGATGAACGCAACACATACCGGCGCAAGGGATTTTCCTATGAAAAACTGTGCGGTGAAAGCCAGACCAAAGGGAACCACTCCTTTAACGCCTTTTTTCTGGAACTGGCCCCCGGCCAGGAGCGGGGGGATGCCGAAGATGGACACCTGGGGCGGGAACTGGGTATCGTCGTTTCCGGCTCGGCCCGGCTGATCTACGGCGAGGAGACCCACCTGATCCATACCGGGGATGCCGTGTCCTTTTTTTCCCAGATCCCCCACCTGATCCGCAA
>DATHSR010000077.1:0-4208 GCA_035464035.1 Desulfotignum sp.
TCCTCCAGCCACATCTGGGCGGCATATTTTGTCCCTTCACCCACCTTGGGGATATCCCCTGTCAGCGGGGCGTTGATACCGATCCTGATGATGGTTTGTCTGGCACCCAATGCCAGAGAAGAAAACAACATGGCCAGGGAAAAGGCCACAACCGTAAGAACTGCAATCTTTCGCATACGTCCTCCTTATTAAAGAGATGGTTAAATGTTTTTTGGATTTTTCAGGATGCGCATATCCGATTGCAAAAATCCAAAATTTCGAACCCCAAATTTTGACCAAAACGTACAGATCAGACTCATTTTTCCCGGAAAAACCCCCGTGGACCAATGAATTTTTGAACAAATATCAATAGACTCTATATGTAAAATATAAAATGAAGTAAAGAAATAAAGTGGGTCGCTGAAAAAAGATTTTTTCATGAAGGCATCCTGTCTGAAAAAATTAAAACCTGTCCCGGTCAGCGGCAACTTGCATTAAACCCAAATTAATATTATAAGGCCTCAATTGTTTAATCTGCAGACAGATGAAAAGGGAATCCCCATGAAAAAAACCCTGATACGCAGCACCGGCATGTTTGTTCCCCCCAACGTGGTGACCAACCATGACCTTGAAAAAATAATGGAGACCTCTGATGAGTGGATCCGTCAGAGAACCGGCATCAAACAGCGCTACTGGATCGATGAAGACTGCGGATCTTCGGATTTAGGGGCCAAAGCGGCCCAGATGGCCCTGGCCGGAGCCGGATGGCAGGCTGAAGATGTGGAATTTATCATTTTTGCCACCCTGAGTCCGGACATCATGTTCCCGGGGTCCGGATGTTTGATGGCCGCCAAGCTGGGCCTGGACAAAACACCGGTTCTGGATATCCGGCAGCAGTGTACCGGGTTTTTATATGGCCTGGCCACGGCAGATGCCTATATCAGGTCCGGGCTGGCCAACCGGGTACTGCTGGTGGGCGGAGAGGTGCATTCGTCCGGGCTTGACAAATCTACCCGGGGACGGGACGTCTCTGTGATTTTCGGGGACGGGGCCGCCGCTGTCTGCCTGGAAGGGGTTGAAACCCAGGAAAAGGTGGGACTGCTGGCATCGGCGCTGCATGCCGACGGCCATCACGCCGATTCCCTGATGACCGAGCTGCCGGCATCCCGGCTGATCCAGCGCCTGCCGCCGGGTGTGCCCATAGATGACGCCCGGTATTATCCGGTGATGGACGGGCCGGCCATTTTCAAAAAAGCGGTGAGAATGCTGCCCCAGGTCACCCACGAGGCCCTGGAAAAAGCCGGTATAACGCTGGATGAGATCGATCTGGTGGTGCCTCACCAGGCCAACAAGCGGATCAACCAGGCATTTGGACAGTTCATGAAACTGGAGCCGTCCAAGATATTTCACAATATTGAAAAATACGGCAACACCACAGCCGCCAGCATCCCGTTGGCACTGCACGAGGCCATGGCTCAGGAACGGGTGGGAAAGCCCGGAGACACCGTGTTGTTTGTGGCACTGGGGGCGGGGCTGACCTGGGGCGCATCCATATTCCGGTTTTTCTGATTCACTGGAGATGGCTATCCCTGCGGCCCGGGGCGGCGCTCTGTAATGTTTTCCGCCATGTGAGCACCAACGGGTTACATAATTTTTCCCCGGAACAATGCCTCCAGGTAAAATGCGGCCACCGGGCTCTGACTGCTGCCGACAGAATCCGGGGATCTGTTCCGGTCCGCCATTTCCTTGCGGATGCCCGCTGCCATCTCCTTGCCCAGTTCCACACCGAACTGGTCAAAGGGGTTGATGCCCAGGACAAACCCTTCAAACACGGTTCTGGCTTCATAAAAGGACAGCAGCAGGCCGATGCTTTCGGCGGACAGGTCCGTGAGCACCAGAAGTGAAGACGGCCGGTTGCCGGCAAACGCTCTGGCGGGCAGCGCATGGTCCCGGCCTTCCGCCAGGGCCAGGGTCTGGGCGATGAGGTTGGCCCACAGCTCCTGGTGATTGAGCACCCCTTTGGCAGTGACCTGATCCCCGGTGTATCCAGGATTCAGAATGCCGATGAACTCCACGGGAAATGCAGGACCCTGGTGGGCCAGTTGAAAAAACGAGTGCTGGGCATTGGTGCCCGGCTCTCCGAAAACAATACTCCCGGTGGGCCGGGGCAGAGGCATCCCGTTTTTATCCACCCCTTTCCCCAGGCTTTCCATGTAGAGCTGCTGGACATGGGGGGGCAGCTTTGACAGGGCGCTGGAATAGGGGATAATGGCCTGGGCCGGGTAGCCAAGCAACCGGGTGTTCCAGATGCTGATCAAAGCCGCCGTCAGCGGGATGTTTCCGATAACCGGGGCCTCCAGGGCATGGCGGTCCATGCGGGCGCAGCCGCCCAGAAACCGCTCAAAGACCTCCCAGCCGAACGCCAGACCCAGCGGCACACCGCCAACGGCCGATGTCACCGAGTACCTGCCACCGATGAAGTCAAACATATGAAAACTGGCCAGTACCGGGTTGGATGGATTATCTCCCGGACTGCCCTTGGCGGTGATGGTCACCAAATGGTTTTGGGGCAAAAGATGGTGCCGCTTCAGATATGCCTGCACCTGGGCCAGGTTGGCCATGGTTTCCGTGGTGGTATAGGACTTGGACACAATGATCCACAGGCAGGTGTCGGCATGGATCCGGGAGGTGACCTGCCCGAAATTGTCAATGTCCACATTGGATAGAAAATGCAGATTGATTTTCGGTGTATGGCAGGCCTTCAGAGCGGTGTATACAAACTCACACCCCAGGTATGATCCGCCGATTCCTACCACCACTGCATCGGTGAACGCCTTGCCCCGGGTGCCGGTGATGCTGCCGCAGCGGATATTTTCTGAAAAGGTACGGGTTTTCTTTGCCATCGACTGGATGTCTGCCATAATCTGCGGGTCATCCGGCGTCAGCCCGGGATTGAAAAATCCTCTGGTCGCTGTGTGCAGAGCGGCCCGGTTTTCTGTGACGTTGACAACTTCTCCGGCAGCCATTTGCGCAAACATCTGTGTGGCCCCGGTTTCCTCTGCCAGGGTCCCCAAGGCCTGCAGCACCGAAGAATCCAGGCGCTGACGGGAAAAATCAAGAAAAAACCCGGGCATGGAAATGGAGAAATCCGCCAGACGGCCCGGAGCGGTTATCAGGTTTTTCAAATGACAATCCTCGGAGTCGAACCGGGGACCAAGGGTGTGAAGAAATTTGAAGCTTTCTGAATCATGCATGGGCAGTGTCCTTGAAAGGTCGTCAGGAAGCCGGGCCATATTATCACGCCCGGTTTGAAAATTTTGTAACAGTTTTTTATAAAATCCGTCAATAATTTATTGACAGTCGACTGCCGTGACGATTAATACTGAATCCCATGAAACCAACCATTCATGCAATCAAGGAAAAACTGGTGGCAAAAGGCGTGGTCATGCCCAATCCGGAATCGGTGTATGTATCCGATGATGTGGATCCGGACCGCATTGCCTGCGACAACGTGACTTTTTTTGCCGGATGTAAAATCATTGGCAGCCGCACCCTGATATTGCCGGGAACCCGGATCGGATATGAAGCACCGGTGACACTGGAAAACTGCCTGGTGGGTAAAGATGTCTGTCTCAACGGCGGATTTTTTCAGGAGGCTGTGTTTTTAGGCGGCAATGCCTTTGGCGGCAATGCCCATGTCCGGGGGGGCACCATTTTGGAAGAACATGCGAGCGCCGCCCATACGGTGGGTCTGAAGCAGACCCTTCTGTTTCCCTTTGTCATCTTAGGCAGCCTGATCAACTTCTGCGACTGCTTCATGGCCGGGGGCACCAGCCGGAAAAATCATTCCGAGGTGGGGTCTTCCTTTGTCCATTTCAATTACACTCCCAATCAGGACAAGGCGACCCCTTCCATGATGGGCAATGTCCACCAGGGGGTGATGCTGGACCAGCATCCCATTTTCCTGGGAGGGCAGGGGGGGCTGGTGGGCCCGCTGCGCATCGGATTCGGATGCCTGACCGGGGCCGGGTCCATCGTTCGCAAGGATGAGGAGCGTCCAGACCGGATGATTCTGGCCCAGGGAACCCATAACGGTTCTTTTCCCAGGCGGTTCGGGCTGCGTTCCGGGTCGGACCGTATATTCAATCACAATATCAGATATCTGGCAGGCCTGACCGCCCTGAAGGCCTGGTACGCCCATGTCCGTCCCCTGTTTGCCGTTGATGACA
>DATHSR010000078.1:0-11205 GCA_035464035.1 Desulfotignum sp.
GCATTTGCTGCCCCATCGGTCAGGAGATGCCGAGACCGGGCATCACAAAGCCATCGGCTCATCTTATCAACTGGATACCCATATTTTCACCACCCGCATCTCCAAGGGATCTTTGCTTCAGGGCCGCACCCTCACTGAAAGCCGTCTGGGATCAGCCCTTTACCTGACGGTACTGGCCATCCGGCGAAAGGGGATCATGATGCTTGCACCAGGTCCTGATCAGGTGCTGGAACCCGAAGACATTCTGATCGTGCATGGCAGCCCGGATCATTTGCAGCGCATCCATGCCAGCCAGCACCTGCAGATCGAATCACATGAACAGATCCGTGACCTGGTATCCCGGCATCTGTTCATGGCCCATGCCGAGGTTCATGACGAATCACCACTGTCCGGTGTTACCCTGGCGGACAGCGGATTGCGCCGGGAACACCGGGTTCATGTGGTGGCCCTGCACACGGCTGACCAACAACCGGTCAAAGATCTGCGCCGTCACCGGCTGACCTCTGGAGACCATTTGATATTACAGGGAGAAAAAATGGCCCTGGAAGCGCTGTCCCGCAAAAAAATCGTCCACCGGTTGCGTGTTATGCCTTCTGATCATATTGAAATACCGGCCCCGGATCAGATGGAGTTGATGCCGGTAAGGGTTCCTGAAGGCTCTGTTCTGGTCGGACATGATCTGATCGAAAGCCGGCTGGGAAATGCCTTCGGCCTGACCGTTGCCGGCATTGTCCGGGAATCGGCCCTGATCTGGATGCCCGCTCCCCATGAAGTGATTCAGGCTGAGGATCTGCTGCTGCTTCAGGGATCTTTCCATGATTTAAAGGTCCTGCAGGGGTTGCAGGACCTTGATATCACCGAACAGTCCGCCCGGCTGTCCGAAGAACTGGAATCCCAGCAGATCGGGGCCACGGAAGTGCTGCTCTCCCCCCGCACCACCCTTGCCGGAAGAAGCCTGGCAAGCCTGATGTTCCGGGAACGATACGGCATCAGCGTTCTGGCTGTCTTGCGAAAAGGCCGGGCCTTTCGCACCGGGCTGCAGGACCTGCCCCTCCAGTTCGGGGATGCCCTGCTGGTGTACGGCCAGCGACGGAACCTGGAAGCGTTGGCCCGGGATCCGGATTTTCTGGTACTGGATGAGACCGCGGCCCAGGCCCCCCGTCTGGAAAAGGCCCGGATTGCCGTTGTCATCATGCTGGCGGTTATCCTGAGTGCCATTCTGGGGCTGGTGCCCATTGCCATTGCCGCCCTGGCCGGAGCCACCTGCATGGTGCTTGCGAAATGCCTGAGCATGGAGGAAGCCTACCGGGCCATTGAATGGAAGGTGGTGTTTCTGATTGCGGCCATGCTGCCGTTGGGCGCAGCCATAGAAAACACCGGAGCCGCCCAGATGGGTGCATCCGCCCTGATCGCGGCTGTGGGGGATATGGGTCCCAGATGGGTGGTTGCAGCCCTGTTCCTCATCACCGTGCTGGGCACCCAGATCATTCCCACCGCCGCCCTGGTGGTGCTCATGACTCCTGTGGCCCTGAGCGCCTCCACCGCACTGGGAATCTCCCCGCATCTGCTGATGATGACCGTGGCCATCTCCGCGTCATCCAGTTTTGCCAGTCCGTTGTCCCACCCCGCTCACCTGCTGGTCATGGGGCCGGGGGGATACCGGTTCATGGACTATGTCAAAGTGGGGACTCCAATTACCCTTCTGTCTCTGGCAGTATCCGTGGCGCTGCTGCCGGTGCTGTGGCCGCCTTATCTGTAACGCAGTTTGACATCATGCCTTGCCATACCCCAGCCCCATCCTCCGGTGTCATTCCGGCTTCTCCGGCGGTAGCAAAAATAAAATCCTGGGGCGGATCCGCATCAAACTGCACTTTGTGTCCTGAATAGGGATGCCGGAATCCTATCTGCCAAGCATGCAGCATCTGCCGGGGATAGGGCTGAGATGATTTCCGGTTTCTGCGAAACTGGTAGGTGAGGTCCCCCAGAAGCGGGTAGCCCATGTCATAAAAATGCACCCGGATTTGATGGGTGCGGCCGGTATAAAGCCGAATCCTTACCAGACAGGCCCGTTCAAACCGCTGGAGTACCTGCCAGGCGGTCCGGGCCGGCTTGCCGGTATCATGGTTCACACACATGCGTTTACGATGTTTAGGGTGCCGGCCGACGGGAAGGAGGATATCACCGGTTTCCGCCAGATCCGATCCGGACACCAGGGCCAGATAGTTTTTTTCCACACGGTGATATCTGAACTCTTTTTGCAGGAACAGCAGGCTTTCAGCGGTCCTGGCCACCAGGATCAGGCCGCTGGTGTCCTTGTCCAGACGGTGTACGATCCCGGGGCGGGACATGTCTTCACCGGCATGTCTGAGATCTGGAAAATGATGTATCAGCCGGTTGACAAGGGTTCCTGAATCAGTGCCGGGTGACGGATGAACCACCAGGCCCGGCGGTTTGTTCACGACAATGATATGGGCATCCTCATGGATCACGTTCACCGGCAGAGAGTCTGATCCCACCGGAAGATGCGGGGGCTGGGTCACGATCTCCCCAAAGATCCGGTCGCCCTGCCTGACCCGGTATCCAGGCCGTTTCCGATTCCCTGACACCAGTATATCTCCCTGGCCGATCAATGCGGCGGCCAGGGATCTGGAACAATCCGGTACGGACCTGGAAACGATCACATCCAGGCGTTGTCCGGCAGATGTCTCTGAAACCATGAAATCTATTCGCATGGGTCTCAAAAGAAAACCGGCGGGAGATCACCTGCCCGCCGGTTCATCTGTTACAAATAAAGATAAGGGTTACTGAAACAGGTTTTCAATTTCCTTCATCATGGATGCTTCATCAATATCCTTGGCAGTCGACAGTTCCTGCACAAGAAGATTCTGGGCCGTATCCAGCAGTTTGCGCTCCCCAAAGGACAGGTCTTTTTCCAGCTTGAGCTGAAACAGATCCCGGAAAACCTCGGCAACATCATAAATGGAACCGGTCTTGATCTTGTCCATATATTCCCTGTATCTGCGGTTCCAGGTCTGGTTGTCACCATTTTGCGCCTTTTTCTGCATCACTTCGTAAACCTGGGGGATTTCAGTTTCAGGGATGAGTTCCCGCAGCCCCACCGACTCGACGTTGGCGGTAGGAATCATGATGACCATGCCGTTTTCCACAATTTTCATCATGTAAAAGTTCATGGTGTCGCCATTTATCTCTTTGCTTTCAATGGACTCGATACAGCCCACGCCATGCGCCGGATAAACTGCCAGATCCCCTTTTGCAAATTCTTTTTTGGTTGATGCGTTCACCTTAGCCGTTGTGTTCTTGGATTTTTCACCCATAGGATAACCCACCTTGATTTATTGAAACAGTTTACCTATTCTCAAGGATATAATCATATCCTAACAAGATTGTCAATGAAAAAATCTCTGAACACCCGCTTTTCAAAAGGATTTGAGGCACAGAACAGTGGACCGGGCGCAACAGCTCCCGCCGGATGGGAAACAGACTCCGGGCTGCCCTCACCGGTTCGAATTCATCTGATTCATGGCGTGCACCACCCCTTTGGAAAGGATCAGGAAACAGGCGGCAGCGGCCTTGTTGACGACATCATCCAGGCCGCCCTGCTCCTGGGGGGTAAACCCTCCCAGCACATGACCGGTCACCTGGGTTTGAACGCCGGGGTGCCCCACCCCCACCCGGACCCGGACAAAATCTCTGCTGCCAAACGCTTCCTCAATGGATTTAACCCCGTTGTGTCCGCCGGGTCCCCTGTTCTGAACAATCTTGAGAACGCCAAAAGGCAGGTCCATGTCATCATGGACAACGATCATGTCGGTTATGGATATCTTGTAATAGGCGGACAGTTTCTGGAGAGGAATTCCACTCCGGTTCATAAAGGAGAGCGGTTTGACCAGAAACACGTGATGACCGAAAAGCTGTGTGCGACTGAAAACTGCATCAAACCGGTTTTTAGTGACCTCGATCTTTGCTTTTTCTGCGATGGCATCAACCACCATAAAACCGATGTTGTGGCGGGTCCGGGTGTAGGCGCCACCCGGATTTCCCAGACCCGCTATCATTTTGAACTGGACGGATACCATAAATCATGCAGCACGCTATTCTGCCTGTTCAGCCGTGGCATCACCGGCCGCCTCTTGCATTTCCTGGGCATCCATCAGTCCGTCTTCTTCCTCTGTTTCCTCTTTGTCACCCGCATCCGGCGGTACCACGGTTATCACGGTGAAATTCACTTCATGGGGAATCTGAACAGCATCCCCGAGATCGATCTCTTCTACATGAATCGCATCGCCGATATCCAGATCTGTCACATCGATTTCAATACGTTCCGGGGTATCTGCCGGTTTGCAGACCACTTCCAGTTCCCGGCGGATAATCTGAAGCATGCCGCCGCTGTCCTTGACCCCCTTGCTGATTCCTACGGTCTCCACGGGAACGGATACGGTCACCTGAGTATCCATATCGATATGCTGGAAATCCGCATGCAGGTACTCCAGGCCAAAGGTATCCATCTGCAGCTCCTTGAGCATCACCACCTTGTTCTGGGTGTTCTCTCCCTGGATTCTCAGGTTCAGGAAAAGTCCGGATGTCCCCCGATCCCGGACAATCCTGTCAAATTCACCTGTATCAAGACAAAGCATCATGGGGTCCATCTTGGGTCCGTAAATAACCGCCGGGATGTTTTTTCCCTGGCGCAGTTTTCTGGCAGCACCCTTGCCCCTGGTGGTGCGTTGCGTGGCATTCAGTTTAATAAGTTCCAATTTACTTTCCTCCGTATCCGCTGCTTTTGTTGAAACAGCGTGTTAAAAACCGCATACTAAAACATGATCAGATAAACAAAGAGTTGACCGAATCTCCCCGGTAACTGCGCATAATGGCCTCACCCACCAGTTTTGCAATGGAAAGGGTTTTAATTTTTTCACATTTTTGTGCCTCCGCAGACAAGGGGATGGTATCCGTGGCAACCAGGGAATCGAGCGCTGACTGGCTGATTCTGTCGATGGCAGGTCCGGACAGCACCGGGTGGGTGCAGTAGGCATGCACCTGGCGGGCACCTTTTTCCTGGATTACCCCGGCCGCTTCCGTCAGGGTGCCGGCAGTGTCCACCATGTCATCAATCACGATGGCGATCTTGTCTTCAACCTCTCCGATGATGGCCATGGCCTTGGCCTGATTGGGAGCGCTCCGGCGCTTGTCCACAATGGCAAGGCTGCAATGGAGCCGTTTTGCATAGGCCCTGGCCCGCTCAACACCCCCGGCGTCCGGGGACACCACCACCAGGTTTTCAGGGTCCCGGGTCTTGATATCATCGATGATGATGGGCGCCGCATAAAGATTGTCCACCGGCACGCTGAAAAATCCCTGGATCTGCCCGGCATGCAGGTCCATGGTGATCACACGGTCCACCCCGGTATTCTCCAGAAGATCGGCCACCATCTTGGCGGAAATAGGAACCCGGGGGGACACTTTCTTGTCCTGGCGGGCATACCCGAAGTATGGAATAACCGCAGTGATCCGGCTGGCAGAAGACCGTTTGAATGCATCGATCAGCAACAGCAGTTCCACCAGATGATCATTCACCGGGTTGCAGGTGGATTGAATAACATAAATTTCCTGCTTTCTGACATTTTCATGAATTTCAACCTGGATCTCCCCATCACTGAACCGGTTGACTTTCAACCGTCCCAAAGGTTTTGCAAGATATTCGGAAATCCGGTCGCTCAGAAGCGGATTGGAATTGCCTGCAAAAATCGACAGCCCACTCATAGCAAATCTCTTTTTAAGTTCTTATGTTATCATAAACAAACTGGCTGGGGCGAGAGGATTCGAACCTCTGAATGCAGGGATCAAAACCCTGTGTCTTACCACTTGACGACGCCCCAGTATTGTTTCATCCATTCAGCAGTGCGGTTAAAAAAAAATGTTTCCCCCCGCCGGCCAAGTGCTTGCAAAGCCGCTCATACCCTTGCTTCGCATCTTTTTCATGTGAAAAAAGTGCAAAAAGAGATCCACCGCTTCCAGACATGGCCACCGGTCTTTGCAGCAGGTGCGCCATCTCATCTCTGGTGGACCTGATTTCCGGGTACAGCCCAAAGGCGGCTGCCTCCAGATCGTTGTGCATGCACGACCCGATATCAACAGGCTGTCCCCGGGGCAACACATTCGAAGCAGATTTTATAGTATATTTCCCCTGGGATGTCAAACAGAAATCATGGCGGCCGAACACCTCGGCTGTGGATACATGGATACCGGGATCACACAGCACCACATGCCGGGGTTTCAGATTCTGAATCCGGGTCAGTTTTTCTCCAATGCCCCGGGCCAGGGCCGGACCGCCGAAAAGAAAAAACGGCACATCCGCTCCCAGATGGCGTCCCATCTCCAGCAGCTGTTCAAGAGAAAACAGGTCGCCGCACCGGGTGTTGAGCACTTCAAGCACGGTGGCGGCGTTGCTGCTGCCGCCCCCCAGCCCCCCGCCCACAGGGATGTTTTTGTGAATATGAATGGCCACCCCGGCCACCGGCACGGCAATTTTTTTTTGGTGACAGGCGGAGAAAAACCGGTTGGCGGCCCGGTAAGCCAGGTTGCTGTCATCTTCAGGCACCCCGGGATGATCACAGGTCACCTGAATCCCTTTTCCCTGAAATGAAAACACCAGTTCATCGGCCAGCGTGATCTTTGTCATCAGGGAAATCAGTTCATGGAACCCGTCCGGCCGCCGGCCGGTCACATGCAGAAACAGGTTGAGCTTGGCCCGGGATTCACGGGTCTGTGTCAAGCGGTCGCCTCCACATAGGCCAGACGGATTTCGCTGAGCAGGGCCCGCATCAGGTTCTCTTCATCCTTGTTCAGGTTTCCTTTGGTTTTTTCTGCAAGCATGGCCATCATGTCAACTGTATATTTGGCCACCATCAGATCTTTTTTTGTTTCGCCCGTGGAAGGATCCGCCACTTTTCCCAGCTGCACCAGTCCGGATGAATAGATGGACAGAATAAAGCTTGAAAAATCCACCCTGGGCAGAACATTTTTCCTGGCTGCATTCTTTTCCGCCTCTGCGGCTTTTTTTGCCGCTTCCATGATAAAACCGTTTCCTTCAGGCATCTATCAATCCTCCATTACATTGGGTTTGTGCGGTGTCGTCCAGCCGGATAATGATATCGGCCACGGTTGTTTTCTTCCCTGCCTCATGAACGAAAAGCGGGTTGATATCCAGTTCTCTGATCATGGGATGATCATCCACCAGGGCTTTTAGGGAAACAATGTTTTTTTCAATTTCTTCAATGTCAGACGGGGCTTCCCCGCGCAGCCCCTTGAGGATGGGATATCCCTTGATGCTTTTGACCATGCGTCTGGCCACGTTCCGGCCCATGGGGGACAGCCGGAACGCCACATCCTTGTAAACCTCCACAAAGATCCCGCCCAGTCCGAACATCACTGCATGACCGAACACCGGATCCCAGGTCACCCCGAGAATCACTTCCTTGCCGGCAGGCGCCATCTTCTGCACCAGAACCCCTTCCAGGTGTGCGGCTGGATCATATTTTTCTGCATTTTCCATTATCTGAACGAATGCCGTTTCAACGGCCCGGTCATTCTCCAGCCGCACCCGGACCCCACCGGCATCCGACTTGTGCAGGATCTGGGGGGATACGATTTTCATGACCACTGGATACCCCAGATCCCGTGCGATCTTTACCGCCTCTTGTGCCGTCTGGGCCAGGGCCATGGGAAGGATGTTGAAGCCATAGCATTTCAGAATCTCGTTGCCATCCAGTTCCCCCAGCACAAACCGTCCCTGGGACAGATATGTTTGGATGATTTTACCGGCCTTTTCCTTGTCATACACCAAATTGAACTGGGGCAGGATCTTTCTGGAAAGCCACTTGATCCCTTCCCGCAGGGCCCCCAGGGACCGGGCCGCACTTTCAGGAAACTGGTATACCGGCACCTTGTGCTGCTGGAGCAGCTTGACCCCGTCCGATACATCCACAATTCCCATGAATGCGCAAAGAATCGGTTTGATGGTGGTTTTCGCAATCCGGACAATGGCGCCGGCGGTGCCGATGGCATCGGTCATGGACTGGGGGGTGAGGATAATCAGCACCGCATCCACACCCCGGTCCGCCAGCACCGTGGCCAGGGTGTTCTCATACCGGTCTTTGGCCGCATCCCCGATCACATCCACGGGGTTGTGAAAATTGGCGGTGGCGGGCAGGTATTTTTTCAGTTCCGTGATGGTTTCTTCCGAAAACCGGGCCAGCTTCAATCCGGACTGTTCACTCATCTCCGTGGCAATGATTCCCGGGCCCCCGGCATTGGTGACAATGGCGATTCTGTCCCCGGCGGGGTATTTGTTTGCGGCAAAGGCCTGGGCATAATCAAAGAGCTGATTCACGGTCTTGCACCGCAGGATGCCCGACATGGTGAACAATCCGTCATAAATGACATCAGCTCCGGCCAGGGCCCCGGTATGTGAGGCCGCGGCCCTGGCCCCTGCGGCAGAGGAACCGGACTTGATGACAATCACATGGGTGGGATTGGTGCCCGAGGTCATCTCCCGGACTTCGGTGATGAACTCCTCGGCGCTGCGGCTGAGCTCTTCCATGTAGATCATCACCACGTCCGTGTCCGGATCCTTGTGATAGTAGCGCAACAGATCCAGTTCATCCACATCCGCCTTGTTCCCGATGGAAATAAACTTTGAAAATCCGAACCCCTTGTCTGCCGCATAATCCAGAACCGCTGTGCACAGCGCCCCGCTCTGGGAGATAAAAGATACATTGCCCGGTTCCGGCATGCGGGCTGAAAAACTGGCATTCAACGAGACTTTGGGAGACGGGTTGATCACTCCCAGGCAGTTGGGCCCCACCAGCCGCACCCCGGCCGCCTGGCACAGGGCCTTGATCTGTTTTTCAATGACCGCCCCCTCACCGCCCACTTCCTTGAACCCGGCGGACACAATGACAATGCCTTTCACCCCTTTGGCAATGCATTCCTGGACAGATGCCAGGGCAGCTTTGGGAGGCAGGATGATCATGGCCAGATCAATGGGGTCCGGGATGTTGGTGATGCTGGTATAGCATTTGACGCTCAGAACCGACCGGGCCTTGGGATTCACCGGATACAGGGTTCCCTTGTACCCGCCCGACAGAATATTGGCAAAAATATCATGGCCCACCTTTCCCTTCTGGGTCGAGGCACCGATGACAGCGATGGTTTCAGGTGCAAAAATTGCATCCAGCTTATCCATGAATTTCCCTTTTTCCTGTCCCGGTCTGCACCGGCCATAAGTAACGCCGGGGCCAGGCCTGCACATCTTTTTTCAAGCCTGACCCCGTCATTTACGTCATTATGATTTAATACTACTGGCTGTTACTTGATGCCAAGGCTCAGCTTGGCGGATCTGAGGGTGTTTTTCATGAGCATGGCAATGGTCATGGGGCCCACACCGCCGGGCACCGGGGTGATCTTGCCGGCGATCTCCTTGGCGGCATCAAAATCCACATCCCCTTTGAGGATGGCTTTACCGGTCTTTTCATTCATCCCCACCCGGTTGACGCCCACATCGATCACCGTGGAGCCGGGTTTGATCCATTCGGGTTTCACCAGGTCCGGCACCCCGGCGGCCACGATCAGGATATCGGCCCGCTTGCAGTGGGCGGCCAGGTCCTTGGTCCGGGTGTGAACGATGGTCACGGTGGCGTTGGCACCCACCCCCTTCTGGGCCATCATCATGGCAATGGGCTTGCCCACGATATTGGAGCGGCCCACCACCACCACTTCCGCACCCGAGGTTTCCGTGCCGGACCGGATGATCATCTCCTGAATGCCCGCCGGCGTGCAGGGCAGAAATTTCACTTCATCCCCGCCGATCATCAACCGGCCCACGTTCACCGGATGAAACGCATCCACATCCTTGTCCGGATTGATGGCATTGAGCACTTTTTTGTCATCGATGTGTTTGGGCAGCGGCAGCTGCACCAGGATGCCGTGGATATCGGGATCATTGTTGTATTTGTCGATCAATGCCAGAAGGTCCGCTTCGGAGATGTCTTCGGGCTGGTCGTCCTGGATCTCATGGAACCCCAGGCTGATGGCGGTTTTCACCTTCAACGTCACATAGCTGATGGAGGCCGGGCTGGATCCCACGAGGATCGTTACAAGCCCCGGCACCTTGCCATGGGTTTTTTTCATCTGCTCGACTTCCTCTTTGATCTCCCCGAGGATCGCCTTTCTGATTTCGGTTCCACTGATAATTTCTGCGGTCATATTTTTTTCTCCTGAAAATGCATTGGGTTTTCCTGTAACCGGCCCGGGCCTGAATGGCTGCCCTGAAAACCGGTTACAGGTCTGGGTTAAAAATACCGGAAACGGTTAGAATACACCTTCGACTTTCCCGGTTTCCACATCCACATCCACCCGTTTGAACGCGGGGTTGGACCCGGTGCCCGGCATCAGACTGATGGCCCCGGCCACGGGCACGATGAACCCGGCGCCGCCGTAGGTGAGGACTTCACGGATGGTCAGGCGCCAGCCCTTGGGCACGCCTTTGAGGGTCGGGTTGTCAGACAAGGACAGATGGGTTTTCACCATGCACATGCCCAGTCCGGCCAGTTCGGGATCCGCCTGGATTCTGGCAAGGGATTTTTCCGCTTCAGCCGAGTAATCCACGCCGTCTGCACCGTACACTTCCTTGGCAATCAGTTCGATCCGCTGTTTGATGGGCATATCCAGCTCATACAGGAACTTGAATTCGGTTTTTTCCTCACACGCCTCGATCACTGCTTCGGCAAACTCTATGGCACCGTCACCCCCTTTTTCCCAGTGACGGGACAGGGCCACTCTGGCGCCTTCGGCCTCACACAGTTCCCGGACCTTGGCGATTTCCGCATCCGTGTCGGTGTAGAAGGCATTGATGCAGACCACCGGAGAGATACCGGCTTTTCTGACGTTCCGGATATGATGGATGAGGTTGTCACATCCCTTGGCCACCCACTCCACATTTTCCGAGGTATATTCTTTGGGCATGGGTTTGCCCGGCACCGGCACCGGCGCACCGCCATGGCATTTGAGTGCCCGGATGGTGGCCACCACAACGGCGCAGTCCGGTTTGAGACCGGAATAGCGGCATTTGAGGTTCCAGAATTTTTCAAACCCGATATCCGCGCCGAACCCGGAGTCGGTGACATG
>DATHSR010000079.1:0-5733 GCA_035464035.1 Desulfotignum sp.
GTTTTTTGCAAAGATCATGTCGGTTAAATTCCCGGGCCGCGCCAGACGGTTCACCGCGCATTTTAAAATGCTGCTGCCGGTGATTCAGACCCTGCTGGCGGACAGTGGCCTGCACCGCCGGATGCAGCAGACCATTCATGAAAACCGGGGGTATAAAAAACAGTTGTTTCTGACCGGCATGCGGGGGAACTGCATTGCCTGGAAAATTGCTTTTGCCGCGGCCAGAACCTGGGGGGTGGAAAGCGACCTTTTCGGTGTCTCCGCCTATTCCCACCTGGTGCTGGTGGATTTTCAGGTGACAGAAAAATATGTGAAACTGGAGTCCCGGGAGCGGATGGTCAAGACCCATGGAGAAAACCGGGTCAAAGAGTGGGAAACCCGCTATCTGGGCGGGGCGTCAGTGGATGCATTTTTATCCACGGTATCCATGCCCTTTTCGCCGGATGCGGTGCTGCCGTTTTATGTGGACAATCAATGGTATCTGCCGGTGCTCGGGCATGACTATGACACTGACAGGGACTGTCTGATCATCGTTGATGCCACCAGCGAGGCCCGGTTTGATGCGGCACTGGATGAGCTGGCCACCTTTGGTTCCCGGTATGCCAGGATGGTGGTCCTCACCCAGCAGGGGTTTGCCGGGGATGCCCGGCTGGCCAATCTGAAAAAGTATCCATTGAGCCATATTCTCATGGTGCCGGGGCCTTTGGATAAAAAGGGAAACACCGGGATCATCTCTGATTATCTGCTGCCGGTGGTCATCAGTCTGATGGGTGCTGCCATGAAATTTTTTGACCCCGCCGAAGCGGGGCGCTGAAGAGGTGACTACAGGGCGGTCAAGGCATCTTCCACCCGGGCGGTTTTTTTCACCTCATGGGATGAAAGCAGTGCTTTTGCTTTTTGATTGCACCGGGTGAACAGATCGGTTTTTCCTTCCTTTTCCCAGGTTTCAAACCGTGACCGGTCCATGAGTTCGGGCAAAAGATGTGCGGTGCGGAAGTTGGCGAACGTGTGCGGATCACTGAGAAAAATGGCATTTTCCGGACCGGTGGCAACCCGGTCAATCACATCCAGGGCCAGGGTCTGTTCGTTCACGGGTATCCCTTTGGCAAAAAATTTGGCCATGGCCACCAGCTCATCGGCCATGGTGAGCATTTCGAGGCTGGAGGTGTGGCCGGATTCGATATATCCCACGTCATGGATGACATTGCAGCGGGACAGCAGGGATGTGATAATGGAGAGCATGCCTTCGGCCCCGGCCTGGGCATCGATGGTTTTGGCATCGGTGGATCCGGCAAAAGACCAGATGGGGATCTGGTAGAGTTCATCGCGCATGTCGGCAAAGGCCGCCTGGGTCAGGCTCCATTCTGCACAGCCATAGGAGACCACCGTGTGTTTCATGTCCAGAACCGAGACATTGGGGGCGAAAAGAAACGGCGCCCCTTTGTGGGCCAGCTGATGGATCACCAGGCCCACCAGGTTTTCCGCAATACCCTGGGCCATGGCACCGGCCAGGGTCACCGGTCCGCCGCCGCCGGCGTTGCATCCCGAGGGCAGGCAGATGGGGATTTCTTTCTGGGCACAGAACACCAGTTTTTCCATGACGTTTTCAGGGAAAAGTAAAGGGCTGATGGCTTCGGAATAGTTGAACAGAAACGGTTTGTTGCGCAGCGCCTCTTCGCCGCCCGCCACGGCGCAGGCAATTTTGTAAATCTGGCGGATATCTTTGCCGCTGTCGGCAATGAAGCAGATGGGCTTGTTGCTGTTTCGCACCATCTCTTCAAACACCCGCACATAGATTTCCTCTATTTCCACATCTTCCGGGTTTCCCATGGACATGGAAAAATCCATGTTGGGCAGGGCATCCACCAGCCGGGCGAAGTTGCCGGTATCTGAGAGCACCGGCCGCCGCCTTTCTCCGGTTTCCAGGTCAATGGTGAAGATCGTATCCGATCCGGTGCCGAAGAAAAAGTTCTCCCCTTCCAGGGGCATGGCCAGGTTGCCGGTCTGATCGTAAATATCAAATTTTTTCGGGGCGGACATGACGGCATTTTCCACCAGGGTTTCCGGCAGAATCACCCGTTTGTCACTGCCCAGGGTGCACCCGTGGTCCAGCAGCATTTCCAGGACGCCATCATGTTCCATGCGGAACCCGGTGGTGGCAAGAATTTTCAAGGCAGCGTCATGGACGGCCATGGCCTGTTTTTTATTAAAGACTTTCAATCTGGGTTGATAGGTCGGCACATCACGTAACATGTGGTTTTCTCCCTTTTGTTTTTGTTTTGGCGAATATTTAAGGTATTGTCAGGGTTACCGGTTTTTTACCGGGGATGAAAATACCACCGCAGTCTGAAATCCCTGGAGAAAACCGGAGGTTGTTGTTTTAGGATATTGTTTTAAGAATATTTACGCAATAAAATATTTTCTATTCAAAATATATCAACACATAAATACCATTTGAATGAGGTTGTGTCAAGACGGCAGTTTTAAAAAATTAAGCTTAAATATTGCCGTTGGGAACCGTCAGGTCTTCTTCGGGCGGTACGAGGTGTTTGGGAGGATTTTGAGAGAGGGCGGCGGGGGTTGACTGCCCAAGCATATCCACCAGCAGTTCAAGCCCCCACAGGAGGACCGAAATATCATTGTTGTCCATTTTTTCCAGTTTTTCCATAAACCGGTGATGGATGGGGGTGGGGGCATTCTCAAGAAAGTTAACACCGGCCTGGGTGATTTCCACGTGAACCTGTCTGCGGTCCCGGCTGATTCTTACCCGCTGAACCAGGTTTCGGGATTCCAGTCGGTCGATGATGCCGGTGACTGTGGAGTTGTTGATAAAAACAATCTGTGTCAATGCGCCGATGGCGATGGGGCCGTGCTCAGCGATTTCATTGAGGCAGATCAGCTGGGGCAGCGTGATTTTGTATTTTTCCTGGAGCTGTTTGGAATGTCTGGACATTTCCTGAATGATCTGCCGCACTCGCATCAAAATCTGCATGCTGATTTTTTCTTCCATGGTCTAACGCCTTTGCAATAGGGTCATCAGGTTCCCGGACCGGCACCGGCCTTCCAGCAGAGAAACAGTGCCTGAGACAGCAGGTGTTTTCTCTTCCGGTTCCAGTACGTTTGCGGTGGTGCCTTTTTAAGGGCATTGTCCTGCAGGGCCAAAAGGGTCAATTTTCATTTCCTGACAGGGTTGAATGGGGATATTTTACGCAAAGAATCGAAATTGTCAAACAAATAACCCAGACAGCCGGTTGCGGTTTTCCGCCACCGGCTGTTTCATTTTCATGGGTGTTCTTTGCCGGAAAAAGGGAAGCCCTGTTTTTTTTAAATTGACATGAAACATGGTTTTGTTTGAAAACAAGGATATGATATAGTGCCTTTTTCTGGCTGCATGCCTTGATCCGGACAAAAAGGAGCGCCCATGCTGAGAATTTTCAAAGATGAGCTGCTGAACCCTAAAAATTTTGTGGTGACCCTGGAACTGGTTCCCGGCCGTGAATCAAAAGGCAGGAATACCGATACCCTCAAAGGCATTGCCAGGGATGCCTTTGCCGACGGCCGGGTGTCTGCGGTGTCCATCACCGACAATCCCGGGGGCAACCCTTCCCTGAGCCCGGATGTGTTAGGGTCTGAAATTTTTGAATACGGCCTGGATGTGATCGTGCATTTCACCTGCCGGGACCTGAACCGGGTGGGCATGGAAAGCCGGGCCCTGCAGCTGGCCCGCATGGGCATGAAAAACATCCTGGCCCTGACCGGGGATTACTCGGGCAAAGGGTTCGGGGGCCAGGGCAAGCCGGTGTTTGATTTTGATTCCGTGATCCTGACCGCCATGCTTCAGCAGCTCAATCACCGGCTGTATGCCTCCGGCGATCCGGACGGATTCTTTACGGGATGTGCGGTATCTCCCTTTAAATCCACGGAAGGAGAAACCCAGGCTCAGTACAGAAAGCTTGACAAAAAACTGATGGCCGGGGCCTCTTTTCTCATCACCCAGCTGGGATATGATGTCACAAAATTTCAGGAACTGATGACCTATCTGGATCAGCGGGGGGAACATCCGGCTGTCATGGCATCGGTATACCTGCTCAGCCCCCGGTCTGCCCGGGCCATGAACAACTGCCGGGTGCCCGGTGCCTATATCGGCGATGACCTGTACAACCGGGTGGTCAGGGAATGGCGCGATATGCACACCGGGTTGAAGTACTCCATCGATCGGGCTGCCCGGCTGGGGCTGATGCTCAAGCAGATGGGGTACCGGGGCATTCATATCGGCGGCATTCACCGGAGTTTTCAAACCGTGGCGGCCATCCTGGACCGGATGGACGAACTTGAAAAACAGGGCCAGGACCTGCGGGTGCCGGAATTTGCGACAGAAACCACCAACGTCACGGCCCTGTGCACCCCGGCTGCGGGCCCGGCATCCCGCGGCAGGCTGCTGGCCCGGATCTCGGAAAACCTGACCGAGCACCTTCCTTACCGGGCACTCAGGGCCGTGCATGGCGTGTTTTTCGAAAAATCCTCCCGCCTGGCCCCGGTTTGCCGGTGGGGTGCCCAGCGGGTGGACAGAAATAATTTTGCCAAAAGAATGTTCAAACGGCTGCTTGAAGACCCGGTGAAAGTGCCGCTGCTGTCCTGCCAGGGTTGCGGCGACTGCGCCATCCAGCATGTGGCGTTTCTGTGCCCGGAATCCGGCTGTCCCAAGCACACCCGGAACGGGGCCTGCGGCGGCAGCCGGGACGGGTTCTGTGAAGTGAACACCGACCGGCTGTGTGTGTGGGTCCGGGCCTATATCCGCCTGAAGCACTGCAACAAAGCCCATACCCTGGCAAGGGATTTTGTGCCTCCCCGGATGTGGGAACTCAACGGGACCTCCTCCTGGATCAATTTTCATCTGGGGCGGGATCACCAGAAAAAGAAATAGCAGCAGATGAGCTTACCTTTGACGGTGCCCAAAGGTTCGGGCCTGGTCGGATTGCAAGGCCAGAGCGGCTTCGGATATGAGGTTCCGGTATGTGAATCCACCATGGATCTGGCCTGGAACCTCTATAAAAGCGGCCGGTTTCCACCCTTTGCCTGGGTCCGTGCCGAATCCCAGACCCGGGGCCGGGGCCGGAAAGCAAGGCGGTGGGTGTCCGGTCCGGGCAGTCTGACCGCCACCCTGCGGCTGCCGGATGCCGCAAACGAGCTGGGAGACCTGTTGTCCATGGCAGCGGCCCTGGTGCTGGTCAGGGCCCTGGCCACCCTGGGTGTGGCTGCGCACATCAAGTGGCCCAATGATATTCTGACCGGTTTGTGCAAGACCGGGGGAATTCTGATAGAAGAAAGACAGGGAATCATCATGGCGGGAATCGGCATGAACCTGTGTGATTCACCGGAAAGCAGCAGGATGGAAACTTTTTTTCGCATGCCGGCCGGATGTCTGAACCAGTGTGGTTTAAACGTGTCTGCTTCCAGGCTCTGGCATCTTTTTTGGGACAGTTTCCGGCAGTATTTTCCGGCCATGATCGATGATCCGGCCTCGGTGGCCGCACAGGTGGACACCTGTCTTGCCTGGAAAAACGAAATCATGGTGCTGGAAGACACCGGCAAATATGACGGCCTTGCCAGAATCCTGGGGGTGGACGGCCGGGGACGCTTGAAGATCCGGTCCGGTCAGGGCGACTTTTGCATCTGTTCCGGGATCGTTCATCCCCGGGTGATATGAAAAAACAACAGGGAGTATGATATGGA
>DATHSR010000080.1:0-8852 GCA_035464035.1 Desulfotignum sp.
TCACCGCTGCCCTCAGCGACTAGTGCCGGGGGGTTCATGTGGGTCGAATCCCATTCTGACGTGGTTGTTACAGAGCGTTGGGCATGCGGCGCGTCAAGAACGGCAAACTGTGTGAGGACATACCTGCCCGCAGTTTTTGCCGTTCAGCGCAGCATCCCTTACGCTCTGTCAAACACGGCAGAGGGTGAGACCCACAGGAACCCCCCGGCACGGGTCTTCTGATCCGCCGGTACCAGCCGGCATTGCTTCCGCGGGTGTGTTTCCCTGTTCCTCTGGATGATCGGCGGCCACGGCCTGCAACGGGATCCCTCACTGCTTGACGCAGCCAGGACTGCATGGTATGAACAAATCACGGTTTTCACGAGACAAGCGAAGGGATTCGACAATGACAAAAAATGTGGTGGAAAGAATCGACGACCGGGTCAAAATCAATACCCTGCTGGTGAGCGTATCTGATAAATCCGGACTGGAAACCCTGATTCCGGGTATGATCGACCTGAACCCGGACCTGGTCATCCTGTCCACCGGCGGCACCTTTGGGCGGCTTGAACAGATCCTGGGAAGCAGCGCCGGTGGTCATCTGCAGCAGGTATCCGACTACACCGGGCAGCCTGAAACCCAGGGGGGGCTGGTGAAAACCCTGGATTTCAAGATTTATCTGGGATTACTTCCAGAGACCTATAATGCGGCCCATCAGGCGGACCTGGCACGCACCGGCGCCCGGGCCATCGACATGGTGGTGGTCAATCTCTATCCCTTTGCCCGGACCGTTGCCCGGGCGGGCACCACCCTGGAAAACGCCCGGGGAGATATCGACATCGGCGGTCCTGCCATGATCCGGGCCGCGGCAAAAAATTTCATCCGGGTGGCATCGGTGACAGATCCTTCTGACTATCCGGACCTTCTGGAAAAACTGACCGTTGGCGGGGGATGCCTGAAGCTGTCCGACCGGTTTGGGCTGGCACGCCGGGCCTTCGACCATACCGCCGCCTATGACCGTGCCATTGCCGATTATCTGGCCGGCTGCTCCGGCACAGACCTTGACACTTGCTATAAACTGGGAGGCTGACCCATGACCCGTGATCTCAAAAAGATGTATCAGACCATTATGGATGACCATTTCCCTTCCCGCATGGAAATTGCTTTTGTGGCGGAAGACCGTCGTCAGACCCTGTTTTATGAAAAAGTCTCCTGGGTGATCGACGGGGTGGAAAAAGGGCTTCGCTACGGGGAAAACCCGGGCCAGGAAGCGGCCCTGTACCGCCTGATCAACGGCAACCTGGTTCTCGGGGATGCAGAAACCATACAGCCGGGGCGTCACCTGGTGTCGGATATCGAACTGCTCCAGTCGGGCAAGCATCCGGGAAAGACCAACCTGACCGATGCGGACAACTGCCTGAATATCCTGCGGTACTTCACCGATACCCCCTGTGCCGTAATCGTCAAGCACAACAACCCCTGCGGTGCGGCCCGGGCCGACAGTCTTGAAAAAGCCTATAACAGGGCCTATATGGCGGACCGGGTGGCGGCTTTCGGGGGGTGCATCGCCCTGAACCGGGCCGTGGACCGGGCCACGGCCCAGGCCATTGCATCCCAGTATGCCGAAGTGGTGGTGGCGCCGGAGTTCGAGGACGGGGTCATGGCGATTCTGGGGGCCAGAAAAAACCTGCGGGTCATCCGCATCCAGGCCATGGACCGGCTTCAGACCTTTATCGGAGAGCGGGTGGTGGATTTCAAGAGCCTGATGGACGGCGGTATTGTGGCCCAGTGGTCCTTTGTGCCCAAAACCTTGACCAGAAAGGATGTGATACCGGCTGTGGCCGATTATCAGGGTCAGACAGTCACGGTGAACCGGGAACCCACGGACCGGGAATATGAGGACCTGTTATTTGGATGGCTGGTGGAGTCGGGCATCACCTCCAACTCCGTGATCTATGTCAAGGACAATGTGACGGTGGGCATCGGCACCGGTGAGCAGGACCGGGTGGGTGTGGCCCAGATCGCCGTGGACAAGGCGTACCGCAAACTGGCGGACCGGTACTGCTTTGAGCTGTACAACCAGGGGTTCGCCGACCTGGCGGATGAAGACAGGAAACAGGAAATCGAGGCCAGGGTGGCCCGGGAAAAGGGCGGGCTGGCCGGTGCCGCCATGGTGTCCGACGCGTTTTTTCCCTTCAGGGACGGCATTGACGTGGGCCTTGCCCAGGGAATCAAGGCGGTGATTCAGCCCGGCGGGTCTTTGAACGATTACCAGTCCATCCAGGCCTGCAACGAATATGGTGCTGCCATGGTATTTACCGGACAGCGGAGCTTCAAGCATTGAGTGACGCACGATGACCGGCCGGGAAAAGCGCGGCCGGTAATGGAACAATCAGGCGCAGAACAGGGACAGCAGGTTTCGGCGGGCATCTGCATGCTGCACCGTAACCTGGATGACATCCCCCTGCTTGAGCCGCAGGCCTGATGCAGGCAGTCTGGCTTCCAGCATGAATTCCTTGAGCACGATCATATAATGGTCCCGGTGGCTTTCCAGAACCAGGGCCTCCACACCGCTGCCCCGCATGGTTTCCAGAAGCTTGATCAGCCAGTAACGTTTTCTGGCCCCCTGGACCCGGCCGGCGTTGGCCATGGGTACGGAGACGGACTGGAGAATGTTTTCCAGATCATTTTTTGAATAGGCAGGGGTCAGTCCCAGGATGGATTTGATCTGGCGCTGGGTGAGCAGGTCATGGTACCGCCGGATGGGAGAGGTGGCCGTGGCATAGGCGGCAACCCCGAGCCCGGAATGGATCTGGGGGTCGGTGCTGATCACGGCCCGGCTCAGATGCTTGCGCTGCATCAGATTGGGCAGCAGGGCGGTTTCAATCCCTTTGAAGAGCCGCTGGCTGGGGGGCGGCTGGGACCGGAATACGGCCGGGACTTTGTGGTCTGCCAGAAATTTGGCCATCAGTGAATTGGCAAAGATCATCAGTTCCGACACCAGCATCCGGGAGGGATTTTCCCTGTCCACCTTGGCATATCTGATCTCTTTGTTATCCTCAAGCCACACATTGACCTCGGGCAGTGTGATCTGAACCGCCCCGGCCTTGAGACGCTTTTCCCGCAGCAGGGTGGCGATCTTGTGAAGGCTGGTGATGGGATCGTCCTTGCCGTTGAGCAGGTTGGCTTCAGCATAGCTCATCTGCTTGTGAACCTGGATGATGCTGGCAACAATCTGGACATCCTGGATTTCGAAAAACCGGTTCATATGGATCAGCGTGGAGATGGCCGGCCGGAGTTCCCCCGCCTTCAGGCTGCACAGGTCATCGGACAGATCTGCAGGCAGCATGGGCAGTTTGTCATCGGGCATGTATATGGAGCTGGCCCGTTCCCTGGCCGCCAGGTCAATGGGATCTCCGGATCTGATGTAGGCCCCCACATCAATGATGTGTATTCCCAGCAGGTACCCCTGTTCCGTATGCTCCAGACTGATGGCATCGTCATAATCCATGGTGGACTGGCCGTCTATGGTGATCAGGGGAACCCGGGTGAGGTCTTTGCGGGCCTGGTCCTGGAAGACACGGGTGCCGGCACTCAGCAGCCGCCGGCTGGCGGCGGTCACCTCCGGAGAAAAGGTGGTGGGGATCCCCATAGCCAACAGGTCCACGTTCTCGTCAATCTGCCAGACGCCGGACCGGACAAAAAATTGGAACAGCGGATCCGGTGACGTCAGTCCGGCGTTTCTGAGTATCTGTCTGGCGGTTGCGGCATGGATACTGTCATTTCCAAACAGATAAAAGGCCTTTAGAATCTCCCTCACGTCCGGATCGGGCGGGTCAATGTCCCCTGTCTGATTCTGCATGGCCGTCAGCCAGGCCGCCCCTTTTTGAATCAGGCGATCCCTTCTTTCAGCGTCCTTTATCTGGCGCTGCTTGGCCGCCACCTGTTCCGGGGTATAGGATTCAAAACAGTTCTGATTGAATTTAAAATAGAGCCGGTCATTGAAAACCGCCCGGATCACTGCGGCTTCATGATCTGCCCCAAGGGGGGGGTCAAAGCAGAAAACCGTCATGGCGGCAACGTCAATGGCCTGGGTCTCCTCATGGAGAATTTCCCATATTTCACGGATATCCACCTGCTCGGACAGTTCCTTGCGGGTTTGGGACGCAGCTTTCAGCAGTTGGATCAGGGTGCTTCTGGGCTGGGTGACGTCCAGACACACCGATGACGCATGGGTCAGTCTTTTTTCAGAGAGACTGACTTCCCGGCTGTTTTCATTGAGTAACTTGAGCTTGTCGTTTTTTTCGCTTAATATTACTGCTGTTATGATTTTCTGTTGATCAATATATTCAACAATGGTCCCAATTTTCATGAATCAGACAATAGCAGGAAGGGGGTATAAAGTCAAACACAGAAACTGGGAGCACTCCTTGAAAAACAGGGCTGAATGGCGTAATATCGTCAGCTGGAATGGGAAAGAAAAGAAAATACAAACCACGCCAGGTGGGGCCGGATGAAGATCTGCTGCATGTGTTCACCCGGAAGAAGTCTGAGCCCGTGACATCTGATTCAGAACCTGCTGCTCCTGAGCACAACCGCCACGGCCTGCCGGTGGTGGACGGCCAGTTTTCAGCGTCTTGCTCCAAGACATCCGGGACACCCCCGAACACAACGGAAAAAGAGTTTGCCGCACTCCTGGAATCCTACCTGTCCAGACCATCCCGGAAAAAGTCATCGCCGCCCAAGCCCATGCCCTATCACAGGCGGATCAAGCGGTATCCACCCCCGGAAAAGGACCTGGACCTGCATGGCTTCACAGCCTTGGGGGCGCAATTGAAAGCCCGGTCTTTTCTGACCGCCTGCAGGCACCAGGGATATTTTACCGTGCGGATCATTGTCGGCAAAGGGCTGCATTCCGACCCGGGCCCGGTGCTGCCGGATACCATCGAGGACCTGCTGACCCAGTTGAAGCAGCAGGACGTTGTTCTGGGGTTTGCCTGGGAGCAAAAAAAAAAGGTGCGGTCCGGGGCGGTGATCGTGTACCTTCGTCAGTTCGACGATTGACGGGCGGGCTGGGGGGTCAGCTGGTATTCCCGCACCGCCCGGTTGTGTTCAGCCAGGGTTTTTGAAAAATGGTGGGTTTTGTCGTTTCTGGAGACAAAATACAGGTAATCACTCTGGGCGGGAAACAGGACGGCTTCAATGGCCCGGGCACCGGGGCTGGCAATGGGGCCTTTGGGAAGACCGTGCATCTGGTAGGTGTTGTAGTCGGTTTGCCTTTGCAGGTGCCGGGTTCGGATCCGGCCTTCAAATTCCGGATCTCCGTAGATGACGGTGGGATCACTTTGCAGTCTCATATTTTTTTCAAGGCGGTTGTGGAATACCGATGCGATCAGGGGGCGTTCAGATGCCACCGCAGCTTCTTTTTCCACCATGGATGCCAGGGTGACCACCTGCTGGAGGGTAAACCCCAGGTCATCCGCCTTTTTTTGCCAGTGGGGAGTGTACACCTCAAAAAAGGTGGCCACCATTTTTTCGATGATCTGGCGGCAGGTGGCGGATGTGGGGAAATAATAGGTCTCAGGGAATAAAAACCCTTCCAGGGTGTGGGAAGGAACATTCAGGTCGGCGATAAACGCCGGATCCCGGCACAGGGTTAAAAAATCATCACGATGACAGAATCCGTTTTCCGCAACAATGGCAGCGGTTTCGTCCATGTTCAGACCTTCCGGAATGGTCAGCCGGTAAAGCCTGAAGTTTCCTTTCAGCAGCTGGTCTAAAATCCGGGCCGGGGACAGGTCGCCGGACAGGAGGTGCTCACCGGCGGGGATGCGGGTTTCGGCTTTCTGCAGCCGGGTGTAGGCGCTGAAAAGGAATGCATTGGGGATCAGGCCGCTGGACTCAAGAGCCTGGGAGATCTGATTGAGTGACTGACCCGGGGTTACGGTGAAGACAATTTCCCGGCTGCCGGTTTTGACCGGGGTGTTCAGAGACTGCCACACCCATGCCCCTGTTCCTGCGAAAAACAATCCTGCCAGGATCGTCAATCCCAGCAGGATCTTTATACCGGTTTTCAACCGCCTGATACCGCCTCCCTGGAACGTCTTACACCATCCCCCTGAACGAGGTGAAGGTCAGGGCGATGATGCCGGCGGTGACAAGACCGATGGAGGTGTCCTGCAGCGGCTTGGGAACCCGGCCCAGGTTGACCCGCTCCCGGACGCCGGCAAACAGGATCAGGGCCAGACCGAACCCGAGGGCATAGAAAAATGCGGACATCAGTGATTTGGTAAAACCATATTCATTGCCGATGTTCAGCAGGCAGGTACCCATCACCGCACAGTTGGTGGTGATCAGGGGCAGAAAAATTCCGAGGCCCGCATACAGACCGGGAATCATTTTTTTCAGAAACATCTCCACAAACTGAACCAGGGATGCAATGACCAGAATGAAGGACAGGGTCCGCAGATATTCCACATTCAGGGCTTTGAGAAGGAATGTGTCCACGGACCAGGTGATCATTCCAGCCATCACCATGACGAACACCACGGCCATGGCCATGCCTGTGGCGGTTTCCATCTTTTTTGAGGTGCCCACAAAGGGGCAGATACCCAGAAACTGTGCCAGGATGATGTTGTTTATGAAAATACTGCCGATGGCAAGTTCAAAAAATTCCATGGATCGACTCCTTATTTCTTACCAATCAGGTTCATGCCAGCCAGCATCAGTCCCAGGGCCACAAATGCGCCGGGCGCTTCCACCATGAAGGAGAGAGGAATGTACCAGTCGGGCAGTGCAAACAGTGGATTCCCGTCCCATACGGTAATGGTCCCGGCTCCGATGATCTCCCGGACAAAACTGATGGCGCTCAGAGACAGGGTGAACCCGATGCCGATGCCCAGTCCGTCTGCCACCGCCATCACCGGCGGGTTTTTACTGGCAAAGGCTTCGGAGCGTCCCAGCACGATGCAGTTGACCACGATCAGGGGGATAAAGATTCCCAGCTTCAAAAACAGCGGGTAGGTAAAGGCCTGCATGACCAGCTCCACGATGGTGACAAAGGTGGCAATGATGACGATATAACAGGCAATCCGGACTTTGGGAGGGATCGTATTGCGCAGCAGGGATACCAGTAGATTTGAACATACCAGGACAAAGGTGGTGGCAACCCCCATGCCGATGCCGTTCTCAACGGATTTGGTCACCGCAAGCACCGGACAGAGTCCCAGCACAAGTCGGAAAGGAGGTATCTCAGCCCAGAGTCCTTTAGTAAATTCTTTAGCCAAGGATTGTGCCATGTGTGTTTATCTCCTTTTATGACTTATTGGATCTGTTTGATAATTTCAGGTTTGAGCTGTCTGTAGAGTTCCTGGGCCTGGATGGCTGCCCGGGTGACGGCCCTGCAGGTGACGGTGGCACCGGAGATGGAATCAATGGTGCCGCCGTCGGATTTCAACGCCAGGTTGGCATCCAGCGGTTTTTGCGCAAACTGGGAAACAAAGGTCAGTTCATCCTTGACCCGGGAACCCAGGCCCGGGGTTTCTGAATGGGTGGTGACCCGGGCACCGATTACCTGGTCGGTATCCAGGTTGATACCCACGATCAGGCCGATATCCCCGCCGTATCCGCCCTTGCCGAAGGTTTCGAAGGCAACGGCGGTCGATCCGTCCGGCATCTTTCCAGGGAAGACCTGAATGGTTTTTTCACCGGCATCCAGGTTGAACCGTTCCCGCAAAGGTTCGTTGGTCACTTCTGAAAACAGGGATTCAATTGCCGGGGCCTGTAAGAATTTCAATACCTGCTCCTCGATCCGCAGTTCCGTGCCGGACTTGACCGCTGCCAGAAGCCCGCCTGAAACAGAGGCCAGCACGGTCAATACCACTATCATGCTTATCATCTCACGCATGGGTCATATCCTTTCCCAAGGCTTTTGGTCTGATATTGTCCACCAGGGGGGTTAACAGGTTGGCCAGCAGGATGGCCAGAACTGTTCCGTCCGCGTAGGCCCCCACATTCCGCATCAGAATGATCATGAATCCGCCCAGAAATCCGTAAATGAACATGGGCGTCCGGTTGACCGGCGAGGTGGTGCTTTCCGTTATCAGGAAAAAAGCGCCCAGCAGGGTATACCCGGACAGCAGATGGAACAGGGGACCGGCATAGGTCTGGGGGCTGGCCACATGAAAAAGAAAGGCGGTAACCAGGATGCCGGCGATAAATGAGCCGGCGATTTCCCACCGGGCATACCCCCTCAGGATCAGGTAAACACCCCCGATAATGAGGCCCAGCCCGAAAACGGCGCCAATTCCTCCCACTTCCCGGCCCATGAGCAGATCCCCCAAAGGAAACATCTGGGCTGCGGAAGCACCCTGGGCCTTGACCGCCTCCAGAGGAGCCAGGGCCATAAAGCCGAATTCATAGTTCACATAGGCGGCGTCAAAATTAAAGAACAGTTTCCAGGACATCATGAGTACGGCCATGCCCACCAGGGCCGGGTTAAAGGGACTGGTACCCGTACCCCCGAAAATGACCTTGCCGATAAAAACCGCCACAAAGGTCCCCACCAGGATCAGCCACCAGGGGGTGACCGCCGGCAGCATCATGCCGAACAGCAGGCCGATGACAGCTGTGTCCAGGTCGCCGATGGTGAGCGGTTTTTTGGTTATGATATTGATGACCGTTTCCCAGAGCATGGCAAAGGACAGGGACAGGGCCAGAACCCCTAAGGCAGGCGCACCGAATTGCAGGATTCCGAAAATGGCGGCCGGCAGCAGGGCCAGGATGACGTTGATGTTCTTTTGAAACAGACTGTCTCCATCATGCCAGAACGGGGCATGGGAAACGGTGAGTTTGGTGTGATTCATGGACAGTCT
>DATHSR010000081.1:0-4286 GCA_035464035.1 Desulfotignum sp.
TTGGACTTAAAATCCCTCGGCACAAAGTGCTTTACGAGTTCAATTCTCGTCCCAGGTACCAACACACAAACAAAGGGTTTTGGCCTTTTTCCAGGACCCTTTTTCCCTCTTACAAAAATACCTGGTAACTTTCATGGACAAGATTCAGATCAACGGCGGCAGAAAACTCAAGGGTGACGTGACTATTTCCGGGGCAAAGAATGCGGCGCTGCCGCTGATCGCGTCCGCCATCCTGGTGGACGGGACCTGTGAATTTTACAATGTGCCACATTTGATGGATATCCACCGCATCAAGCTGCTCCTGGAGGATCTCGGGGCACGGTGCACGTTCGACAACCACGTGATGACCGTGGACGGGTCAGGCATTCACAAGATTGAGGCGGAATACGACCTGGTGCGCAAGATGCGGGCCTCCATCCTGGTACTCGGGCCCCTGGTGGCAAGGTTCGGCCATGCCAAGGTGTCCATGCCCGGGGGGTGCGCTATCGGGGCCAGGCCCGTGAACATGCACCTGTCCGGATTGGAGGCCCTGGGGGCGGAGATCCGTATCGATCACGGCTATATCGAGGCCCGGGCTGAAAAACTGACGGGCAGCGAGATCTATTTTGACATCCCCACGGTGACCGGAACCGAAAACCTGATGATGGCGGCGGTGCTGGCCCGGGGAAAGAGCGTGCTCAGAAACGCGGCCCGGGAACCCGAGATTGTCTGTCTGGCCGACACGCTGACCCGGATGGGGGCAAGAATTTCCGGGGCCGGGACCCCCATCATTGAGATCGAAGGGGTCAGGCGGCTCAAGCCGGTGCAGACCACCGTGATCCCGGACCGCATTGAAACCGGCACCTTTATGGTGGCGGCCGCCGCCACCCGGGGGGATGTGTGGATCACCGGTTGCCATCCGGAGCACATCGGCGGGGTGATCAGCAAGCTCAAGGCCTGCGGTGTGACCGTGGAAACCCGGGAGGACAGGATCCAGGTCAAAGGCGCGCCCCGGATCACCAGCGTGGATATCAAGACCCTGCCGTACCCCGGGTTTCCCACGGACATGCAGGCCCAGTTCATGGCATTGATGTGTGTTGCCAGGGGAACCAGCATGATCCATGAATCCATTTTCGAAAACCGGTTCATCCATGCCAACGAGCTGATGCGCATGGGGGCGGACATCACCCTTTCCCAGGCCAATCTGGCCATGGTCAAGGGGGTGCCTGAACTCCAGGCCGCCCCGGTGATGGCATCGGATCTGCGGGCCAGTGCGTCCCTGGTCATTGCCGGACTGGTGGCAAAAGGGACCACACTGATCTCCCGGGTCTATCATATGGACCGGGGATATGAAGCCATTGAACAGAAATTTTCCGCACTGGGAGCGGACATGGTGCGCATCAAATAAACGGTTACCCCATCAGTCCGGGTGAGAACACATGTGAAACTGCTGTCACATCCTGTGGTTCCCCCCCTGGTTCCTGTTTTCCTGGCCATGATGACAGGGATCCTTGCAGCAAGTGCGTCTTTTCTGCAGAACCCGGTGCTGATGGTCGTGATTTCCAGCCTGCTGCTGGTGTTTTCCCTGGCAGGGACTGCCGGCAGTCAAAGGGCGGTTGCCGGGATCTGTCTTGCCGCCGGGATCTGGTCCGGATATCAGAGCCATCAGATTCACCAGCCCCAGATTCCGTCCGGTCATATTTCCAGGTTCTACAACCAGCAAGGGGTCGTTGTCACCGGAAAAATCGTTTCCTTTTCCAGACACTATCCCCATAAAATCCAAGCAACAGTGGCCTGTCAATCCATCCGGGACAAGGATGCACACGGCACACCCCGGATTGTCCCCGCCCGGGGAAAGATTTACTTAAACATTTATGGCAACGAAGCCCCGGCCCTGGGGTTCCATGACACCGTGCGGTTCTCCGGCCCTGTCCGGCCCATCAGAAATTTCGGCAATCCCGGGGCATTTGATTACCAGACCTTTCTGAAGCGCCAGGGTATTTTCGGCGCGGTCCATACCGGCGGCACCAGAGTCCAGCGGGTTTCCGACACCCCGTTGCCGCTATGGGTCCGGGGTGTTCAGCAAATAGAGGTGACCCGGAACCGGTTCTACGAGTTTGTCATGACAACGCCGGCACCCTTGGATGCCGCCCATATTCTGGCGGCCCTGACCACTGGCATCAAGCACAGCCTGCCCGCCGGGCTGCGGGACCAGTACGCCCGGGCAGGCACCTCCCATCTATTGGCCATTTCAGGGCTTCACATGGGTATTCTGTGCCTGATTTTCTTTTTTTTCTTCTTCCGGCTGCTGTCAATGTTTCACGGCCTGCTGGTCTCTGCAGCCGCCAGAAAAACGGCTGGGATCTTGACCCTGATTCCCCTGTTTGTGTTCGCATTTTTTTCCGGGTTTTCACCGTCAACCCAAAGGGCCTTCATCATGGTCACCATTTTCATGATCTCGTTTCTGGGTGAACGGCAGACCCATCCGGTCAACACCCTGGCAGGGGCCGGTGTTCTGATTCTCCTGGCAGATCCGGCGGCCCTGTTTTCCATATCGTTCCAGCTGTCTTTTACCGCAGTGCTGTTCATCGTTCTGGGAATGGGTGTTGTCCACAGATCCGGCGGCATCCGTATTCGTTTTGTTCCCAAATTTCTGGTCTCCATCTGCGTTCTGACCCTGCTGGCGGGTGTCGGCACATTTCCCTTGATCGCCGGGTATTTCAACCTGGTTTCACTGGTCCAGGTGCCGGCCAACCTGGTGCTGGTGCCGGTGATCGGGTTTGTATGCCTGCCACTGGGGCTTTTGAGCTTGGCGGCCTGGCCTCTTTTTCCTGCCCTGGCAGGATTGCTGCTGACTCTGGCCGGGGACCTGGCGGCCCTGTGCACCCGGTATATCCAGTGGCTAACAGACCTGCCTTTTGCCTGGTCCTGGCTGCCGGCACTGACGTTCATCGACCTTGCGGCAGTTTACACGGCTCTGTCGGCCTGTTTCTGCGCGGCGTACTTTAAGAAGACCGCCCCGGCCGCTGCAGCGGTCATCATCCTTCTGGCCGGCGGTTACAGCATACACCTGATTTCACCGCCCGGCGCGCCTGACCGCCTGACCGTCACGGTCCTGGATGTGGGCCAGGGAAATGCCGCTGTGATCCAGACCATCGAGGGTAAAAAAATCCTGGTGGACGGCGGCGGATTCACCGGGGGGTCCGGCTTTGATGTGGGCCGGAATGTGGTGGCGCCGTTTTTATGGAAACAGGGGATAAGGGCCCTGGATGCGGTGATTCTCACCCATCCGGACACCGATCATATGAACGGGCTGGTGTTTATCCTGGAAAATTTCACGGTCCGGGAACTGGTGAAAAACACGGATACCAGCCCCCATGAATCCTTTGACCGCATCATGGCCGCCTGCCGGCGCAGACAGATCCCGGTTTTTGTCCCGGACTGTGAAGACCGCCTCCGGCAATGGGACAGGACCCGGCTTGAATTTTTTCAGTGCGACTCCGTGGTGCCCGGACTGGACGCCAACAACAACTCTCTGGTGTTCAGGCTGGACCTGGACCAGTTTTCCATGCTGTTTCCCGGAGATATCATGAGAAAAAGAGAACAGCTGCTGGCCGGGGTGCCGGAAAAACAGCTGGCCGCCAGAATCCTGCTGGCCCCCCACCACGGCAGCCGGACCTCTTCCACATCTGTTTTTCTTGACCGGATCGAACCCGAGGCCGTGATCGTGTCCTGCGGGTTCAACAACCCCTACCGGTTTCCCCACCCGGATGTGCTGGCACGGTACATGGAGAAAAACCTGGCGGTGTTCAGAACCGATCTCCACGGGGCGGTGACCATCACCTCCTCGGGCAAAAGCTATGCCGTGGCCACCCATTATCCGGAAAATTGACTGGAAAAAACTAACGGCCCGGCCGGAAAGCCTTTGTCACACAGAGGCTTTCCGGCCGATGGCAGGATCTGTGCGTTTGAAGTATTTGATGAACGGCACGATCACCTTGTTTTTGCTGCCGCCGGACACATCATAGGTGATGCTCACGATGGGAACCCCTGTTTTTGCCTCTATCCTGGCCGCCATGGCTTCGGTGACCATGCCCGGGCAGCAGAAGGCCGGGGTGGTCTGGACCAGAAGGGCCAGGTCCGGATATTCCTGAAGAATGTGGTGAATTTTGAGGATATTATCCATGGATTCTCCGGTATGCTCGGGCTGGATCCCATATTGTTCCAGCACGTCTTCTCCAAGAGGAGACACCTTGAAATCCGACGCTTTCAGCAGGGGTTCAAAATAAGAAAAATATTTTTTCTCC
>DATHSR010000082.1:0-5748 GCA_035464035.1 Desulfotignum sp.
ACTCTGATCATCGAGGTGGACGGGGTGGCCGAAGCCTGCGACAAACAGATCAGACAGATCACGGAAAAACTGCGTGCCAACCGTGCCATAACGATCCAGGAAGCAGGGTCCGCCGCTGACAGAGAACGGCTGTGGACGGCCCGGCGGTCGGCCTACGGCGTGTTTGCCAAGCTGGCGCCCGACATCATCTCCGAAGATGTCACCGTGCCCGTGAGCCGGGTTCCGGAAATGGTGCGGCGCATCGTGCAGATCACCGATAAATACAAATTGCGGGTGGGAGTTCTGGCCCATGCCGGGGACGGCAACATGCACCCCATGATCCCGGCGGACAAGAGCAATGCCGAAGAGTGGGGACGGGTGACAGCCGCATTTGATGAGATCTTCCAGGCCGCGGCCGACCTGGACGGCACCCTGTCCGGCGAGCACGGCATCGGCCTGGCCAAATCAAGATATCTGCCCCTTGTCATGAACCAGGATACCATTGATTTCATGAAAACCATCAAGCAGGCCGTGGATCCGGACGGCATTCTGAACCCGGGAAAATTCGTATGACAGATCCGCCCATCCAGAACTGCGGCAAATGCGGGCTGTGCCTGTCCGTGTGCCCGGTGTACCAGGTGCTCAAGCAGGAACAGGCCTCCCCCAGGGCCCGGCTCCAGCTCATCAAGGCGTTTGAAAAAAAAGACCTGTCCGCATCGCCTCTGCTCAAGGAGCTGGTATCGCAGTGCCTGATGTGCGGGGCCTGCAAAACAGCCTGTCCTTCGGGCATCAACCACTATGCCAAATTCATGGACATGCGGGAACAGCTGGCCGGCTCCCAGCCCGACCCGCCGGCCATCCGCAGCCTGATCTATCTTCTGGCAAAGGAATACCGGCTGCGCATGGGGGCCGGCCTGGCCAGAATCGGCCGGCGCCTCACCCCGGCGGCCCTGGAAAAAAAATACAAAATCGGCACCATCCCGGTGAGCCGGTTTCCCCGGATGAACCGCCGGCCCTTCCGCGCCACCCTGCCCCGGGTGTCCGCCCCCAAAGGCGATCCCAGGGGACGGGTGATCTATTTTACCGGATGCGCCACCAACTATCTGTTTGCCGACACCGGACAAGCCACCGTGGACATTCTCACCCGCCTGGGGTACGAAGTGGTGATCCCTGCGTCCCAGACCTGCTGCGGTATCCCGCTGATGTTCCACGGCGCCCGGGACCAGGCCCGTGAAAACATGGCCGCCAACCTGACGGCGATCCAGCAGGTTATCCGCGAAAAAGAGTGCCATGCCGTGATCGTGGACTGCACCACCTGCGGGGCAGCCTTGAAAGATGAATACCCGGCATTGATGAACACCCGGAATTCCAGCCGGAATGCGGCCCTGACCCGTAAGATCGCCCCGGATATGCCGGATGTCATTGCCGGAAAAACCAGAGATATTCTCTCGTTTCTCCATGACCACGCAGATGACCTGGCAGCCGCCATGAAACCGGACACCCCGAAGCACAAAGTGATCTACCATGCCCCCTGCCATTCGAAAAACAGCTTCAATTCCCTGGCAAAGGTCCTGGAACTGCTCAAGGCCCTGCCCTGCTTTGACTACATACCGGTGCCGGATGCAGCAGCCTGCTGCGGCGGCGGGGGCACCTTTTTCTATGAATACCCGGATATCTCCAAAAAAATGATGGCAAAAAAACTGATCAGTGCCCGGGCCGCCGGGGCTGATTTCTGGCTCACCGACTGCCCGGTGTGCCGGATCAACCTGCACGGCAGCCTGTCCGAACAGGACCGTCTGACCGTGGTTCACCCGGTGACCCTGATCAGCCAAGGACTCAGCCCATGAAAATCGATCTGGAAAAAGGCCGCACCCACGTGACCGTGGATCTCCCTGACAAAAACCTCCTGTCGGTGATCCAGGGAAAAGCGGTATCCCCCCTTTCCCTGGACCAGGCCGCCGCCATCCTTGCAACAGGGATAAGGGACACGGCCCCGCCGGGCATCGCCGCACAAAAAGTGGCGGTCATCATCCCGGACGACACCCGGCTGTGGGCCAGGGGCGACCTTTTCGTGCCCGTGATCATCGACACCCTGGCCGGCCTGGGGGTTGCTTACGACCGGATCACGGTGATCATCGCCCTGGGCACCCACGCCCCGATCCCGGCATCCCGGTTCGACGCCCTGGCGGGAAAACAGACCGCCCGGCAGGTGTGCATCTGCAACGCCGCCGGCCTGGACCCCTCCCGGCTGGTCGACATCGGAACCACCCCCCGGGGCACCTGCCTCACCATCACCAAAGAGGCGGCCGAGGCGGATCACATCATCATTTTCGGCGGGGTCCTGCACCATCTGATCGCCGGTTTCGGCGGGGGCAGAAAATATATCCTGCCCGGCATTGCCGGATATGACTGCATCCAGCAGAACCACTCCCTGGCGTTTGATTCGGACGGCCGGCCCCATCCCCGGGTGCGCCAGGCCGTCACCGACGGCAACCCGGTGCACGAAGACATGATGGCGGCGGCGGACCTGTTCTTAAAGGGCAGAACCGCGTGTTACGCGGCCGTGGCCGCCAGCGGCACCGGGGAGATCTTTTATGCCGATGCCGGCGACCTGCACCCCACCTTTGAAAAAGGATGTGCAGCCCTGAACGAAGCCTGCTGCGTCACCGTGCCGGAAAAAGGCGATTTCGCCCTGGTATCTGCCGGCGGGTTCCGCACCGACGGCCAGCTCTACCAGGCCACCAAGGCGTTGTTCAACATCACGGATGTGGTCAGGGACCGAGGAAAGATCCTGTTTGTGGCCGGATGTGACCAGGGCGTGGGAAATCCTGAGTTCGCAAACGCCCTGGAAACATACCGCACCTGCCCGGAAGACTTAGGAAAAGCCCTGACCCGGTCCTTTCACATGCCGTCCTATGTGGCATTCCGGCTCATGGACCTGCTGAACCGGTTTGCCGTCTCCCTGGTGTCGGATCTGCCTGACGGCCTGGTCCGGGGCCTGGGGTTCACCCCGATCACCGACATCCGGGCCTGGACCGCATCATTGACCGGCAAAGGATATGTGATCCCTTTTGGAGAAAACATCCTCCCCCGGGTCAATTCCCTGTTTCCCCTTTAAGAGAGGGCATCATGGAAGAACAGATCATATCCCGGAACATCAAAACCCTGCGCGCCCGCAAGAAACTCACCCTGGAAGAACTGGCCCGCCGCACCGGCCTGACCAAAGGGTATCTGTCCAAAGTCGAGCGGTCCAAAAAAGCCCCGCCCTACTCCACCCTCACCCGCATTGCCGGGGCCCTGGACGTGTCGGTCACGGCCATCCTGTCCCACACCGTGGCCCCGCCCGAAGATGTCCGGCTCGTTGTCTCCAGAGCCTGCGACCGCCCCGTCATCCAGGAGACCCCCCAGTTTGCCGGCTATGACTACGAAGTCCTGGCCGGGGGCAAACCCGGCAAGAACATGGAACCCTTCATCATCCACTCCCCTTTTGAGATCCACAAAATGTACACCCACGAAGGCGAGGAATGCATGTATGTCCTGGACGGGCACCTGGAATTCCTCTACGGTGACCAGACCCTGATCCTGGGCCCCGGAGACAATGTCTACTTTGACTCCAACGTCCCCCACGCCGGAAAAAGCCTGGGCAAGAAAAAAGCCCGGCTCCTGGTGGTCATCTACTTTTACAAACGAAACCAGGTTTAGTTGCCCCAATTATCCTTTCCGACCGGTTTCCATCCGGATGATTGCCGATTCGATCCTGTTACCCGGGTCGAGATCATTACGCAGGGTCGTCGCCGTCTGGGATCAGGCCTCCGTAGAGGTTGTCCTGGGGCGGCAGCCCTCTGCGTTCCCTGGAAAGTTTGCAGCGGCTGTAATGCGGCTTTGAGCGACGATTCAGAGAAATCAGTGCCCGGGTCACGGTCTTGCTGATGATGCCCGTCACGGCCTGGTGGGTGATCTCTTCTAAGGCGGTACGGTTGTCGTATGACACGGGGCGATAGGGACGCGGTGATATCAGGGCATCGTATATGTCGCTGACCATGATGATGTCGATCATCAGGTTGTCGATGGGATTGCCCAACGGATAACCACTGCCGTCCTTGCGCTCATGGTGGTCTCTGGCCACCCGGGCCGCCAGGGTGTCATATTCACCGAAAAAACTGGTCAGCAGCACGTATCCGGCCAGGGCGTGGTGCCGCAGATGAACAATCTCGGAGGGCGTCAACGCTGTTTTTTTAGTCAGAATGGCCGGCGGCACGCACAGCTTGCCGATATCATGAATGGGGCCGGCCATGACCTCCTGCAGCAGGGCCGCCCGGTCATCGATCAGTTCCCGGGCGATAAGGATGGAAAGAGCGAAAACCAGAAGCATGTGGCGATAGGTGTAGAAATCCAGCTGCCGGAAATGATAGAGCGACATCAGCGCCGGCTCAGGCATGACCACATCACCGGCGATATCAAAAATGGCCTGCTGACGATCGGCCCCGTGAAAAATCATATCATAGGGGGGCTCCTTTAAAAAATCCGACATATCGGCCCGCACCCGGCGATAGTTCAGCAGATTGCAGACAGGAAAGGCGGTCTTGTGTTCTCCAGCAAGCCTTTGCAGGACCGGCACCGTCAAGCGGGTACCTTCGGCCAGCAACTCCCTGCCGGCGAGATCGGTTACGGCATGGGTTAGACGATATTCCGGCATGATATCCTCCTTTTGTGCTGCTGCACAACCAGGTACACAGGTATCAGTGGCGGACCGCTTCAGTCAAGAAAAAAGTGCTGCCGAACCTTTCGGCTGTGCGGTCAGATATTTTTGCTCCGGAACCCAAGCCCCCACTGCATCAGGGCCTGCAGCAAAAAAAGCAGTGCCAGAACATGGAACCCGGTAAAACCCCGTGCCGCTTCTCCGAACATCCCCAGAGCTGCCGGCCCTGCAAAGAATCCGATCCCCCAGAAAAGATAAAACGCGCCGGATATGGTGCCTTTCAATGAATCTGCCACAGCATTGTTCAACCATGACAGGGCGGACACGCAGAACACGCCCAGCCCGAAACTCATCAAAAACAGCCATGGATAAATCCCCCACCCGTCCCTGCCCGGAAACATCCCGAGCCCCGCGGTGATCATCAACAGTCCCAGGATCATGGTCTTTGTCCGGCCGTGGCGGTCGGATACCGGGCCGGTAATGACCTGGGACAGGCTGATGCCGATATAAAACAGGGTGAAAAACCCGCCCACCTGGGCCTGTGTGAATCCTTTTTCCTGGATCAGAAAACCGGGAAGCACGGTCAGGGAGATGCCGTATCCGGCCCCATACAGAATAATGCCAGAGAACACGGCCAGGATACGCGGATGGGCAAGGATCTTTCTAAGCCCGCCGGTATCCAGGGCCGTTTCACCCACACGCCCCTCTGCCCGGGGATCTTTGACCGTCGCAAAGATGAGAAAAGCGCCCAGGAGCCCTGACAGGGCAAACAGCACAAAGGGTTCATTTTTCACCCAGATCCCGGCCATCAGAACCCCGAACCCGCTGCCGAGCGTGAGACCCAGGTGGAGCGATGCATTGTAGATCCCGATCACCTTTCCCTTGGCTGCGGGATACAGCATGGACAAAAGGGCCGGTGCCAGGGCCCACAAGGGGGCCTCACCGATTCCCTGGAGCAGCCTTCCTAAAAAGACCATCTCCTGGGTACGTGAAAAACAGTACATGAGTCCGGAGGCGGAACAGATCAAGTACCCGCCCACCAGAAAATGCCGGACCCCATACCGGTCAGA
>DATHSR010000083.1:0-3859 GCA_035464035.1 Desulfotignum sp.
GAAAAACCGGGCCAGCGAGAGCCGGGCCTGGTACTTGAACAACGGGACGATACCGGGCACCAGCCCCTGATAGGCCAGGGCCGCCCGTACCCGGTGGATCGCCGGCGGCCTTTTCAGGCAGGTTTCACACACATGGCTGTCCCCTGTATCAAACAGATGACCGCACAACGGGCAGTAGGGCGGTTCAAACCGGGGCAGGCCCCGGGCCGTGCAGGCCGGGCAGAAAAAGGTCTGGACCGGATCCGCATTTTCCGGGACAGGCCCCATCAGGGACCGGCAGCTCAGGCACTGGCGGGGAAACACCAGTGCCTGAAAAAACCGGGCGGTTTTGATCAGGCATTGACCTGCAGATTTTCCATGATGATCTGTGAAAATGTTGAACATGACACCGCCTCCACACCGGGAATCCGGCCGGCCAGGTCCGGGGTGATCCGGCCCCCGGCCAGGGCCCGGCCCACGGCCTGCCGCACCGCATCCCCGGCCGCCTGCCACCCCAGGTGATCCAGCATCATGGCACCGGACAGGATCAGGGAACAGGGATTGGCCATATCCTTGCCGGCAATGTCCGGGGCCGTGCCGTGGGTGGCTTCGAACACGGCGCAGTCGGTGCCGATATTGGCCCCGGGGGCCATGCCCAGCCCGCCGACCTGGGCGGCCAGGGCATCGGAGATATAATCCCCGTTCAGATTGGGACAGGCAATGATATCATACTGTTCGGGCCGAAGCAACACATCGGCGAACACCATGTCCGCGATGCGGTCCCGGATCACCGCATGGCCCGGCGGCACGATGCCTTCATGCCTGGCGTACAGATCTTCTTCGGTGATCATCCGGCCCCCGAAGTGTTCCAGGGCCACCTCATATCCCCACTGCCGGAACCCGCCCTCGGTGAATTTCATGATATTGCCCTTGTGCATCAGGGTCACGCTGGTGCGGTTGTTTTCCAGGGCGTATTCGCACGCTTTTTTCACCAGGCGCCGGGTTTTTTCCGGCGACATGGGCTTGATCCCCAGGGCGCAGGAATCGGGCAGATCACAGTTGAGATGGGTTTTGAGCAGCCCCATCAGCTGCCGGGATTCTCTGGAGCCGGAGGCCCATTCAATCCCGGCGTACACATCTTCGGTGTTTTCCCTGAACACCACCATGTCAACTTTTTCAGGGTGTTTCATGGGACTTGGCACCGGTGGATAATAGCGCACCGGCCGGATACAGGCATACAGGTCCAGGTGCCTGCGCAGCTGGACGTTCAGGCTCCGGATCCCCTTGCCCACCGGCGTGGTCAACGGTCCTTTGATGGCTACTTTCAAGGCCTGGATGGTATCCAGGGTCTGTTGGGGCAGCCACTGGCCGGTCTCATTGAAACTGGATTCCCCGGCCGGCACCGGGACCCAGTCGATCTTTTTTTCATTTCCAAAAACAGCGGCCACTGCCGCATCCAGCACCTTTCTGGCACCCGGCCAGATATCTGGGCCGATGCCGTCCCCCTGGATACAGGCGACGGCCGGGTGATCCGGGACCTGCCAGGTGCCGGTTGAATCAATTGAAATATATTCAGACATAAGATTATGATTTTTCCTTTGGGTTGACGGTTCTCTGGCGCAGCGCCTCGTACATGGCCATGGCGCCGGCCACCGAGGCGTTCAGGGAGGTGACATGGCCGGTGATGGGAATGGAGACCACAAAATCACAGACCTTGAGAACCCCCGGGCGGATGCCCTTGTGTTCGCCGCCGATCACCAGGGCCAGGTTTCCGGTGAGATCGGCTTGAGGCAGCAACGTGGTGCCGCCGGCATCCAGGCCGGCCACCCAGGCCCCGTGTTCCTTGAGGTCCCGCAGGGTGGCGGCGGTGTTGGTGACCACAAAAACAGCGGCATGCTCCATGGCCCCGGCCGAGGCCCTTGACACCCCGGGGCTGGGCCGGGCCGAGCGGTCCTTCGGGATCACGATATAGTCGACACCGGTGCACAGGGCCGTGCGGATCAGGGCCCCCAGGTTCTGGGGGTCTTCCACCTGGTCCAGCACCAGTACCTGGTAGGGATGCGTGCGGTTTTTGATCCGAATGACGAGATCCTGGGCCTGGAACACCGTGACAACAGCGGTTCTTGCGGCAACGCCCTGGTGAACCCCGCCCCGGGCCAGATCGTCCAGAAACCGGGAGTCGACCACCGACACCGGTATGCGGGACGCTTCGGCCAGAGATATCAGGGTGTCTGCCCGCCTGCCCGCCGGTTCCCGGGAGATGTAAATGGCCTCGAACCGGCGGCGGCCGGCTTTCAGGGCTTCATACACGCTATGGAACCCGAAGAGTATGTCCGGGGCCGGTTTAGGCATTTCCACCTTCAGGTTTGCTGCCGTCACCGGTCATGGCCCGGTCAAATATGGCGCATAATTGTGCGGCTGCAGTTTCCAGGTCATCGTTCACCAGGACATGCTGATACAGGTGCTTCTGGCTGATTTCCAGGCGTGCGTTTTCCAGGCGCAGATCAATGGTCTGACGGCTGTCGGTGCCCCGGGTTTCCAGCCGCCGGCGCAGCTCCGCCAGGGAGGGGGGCAGGATAAACACCGTTACCGGATCCTGACCGGATGCCATGATCTGCCGGGCGCCCTGAACATCGATATCCAGCAGCAGGTGTTTGCCTGCTGCCAGCTGCTGCTGGACAAACTGCCGGGAGGTTCCGTAATAATTGCCGTGAACCGTTGCCCATTCCAGCCATTCCCCGGCCTCAATCATCTGCTCGAACCGGTCCTGTGAAACAAAGAAATAGTCTCTGCCGGGGACCTCTCCGGACCGGGGGGGCCTTGTGGTGTGGGACACGGAATAGGTCAGCTGGGGGAAACAGGCCATCACCCGGCCGATCAACGTGGTCTTGCCCGCCCCGGACGGGGCGGAGATCACAAACAGCCGCCCTTTTTTTTGTGTCTCATCGCTCCGCTCATTCATCCGGGGTCGCGCCTCCGCTTTTAATCAACGATTCGAACCGGGAGGACAGGGTCTCGGCCTGGATGGCGGACAGAATCACATGGTTGCTGTCCGTGACGATAATGGCCCGGGTTTTTCTGCCATGGGTGGCATCGATGAGGCTGCGTTCCGCCTTTGCCTCATCCTTGATGCGCTTCATGGGGCTGGAGTTGGGGGTGAGAATCGTCACCACCCGGTCCGCCACCACGGTGTTGCCGAATCCGATGTTCAACAGGGCCTGTTCCATAATCTTTCCTATCGCAGTTGACTGATTTTTTTATCACCGGTCACTCGATGTTCTGCACCTGTTCCCGGATTTTTTCCAGCTGGGATTTGAGGTCCACCACCATGTGTGACAAGGCCGCATTTCCGGCTTTGGACCCGATGGTGTTAAACTCCCGGTTGAATTCCTGGATCAGAAAATTCAGGGTCTGCCCCTGGGACCGGTCTGCATTCATCTTGTTTCGAAACTGTTGGATATGGCTTGAAATCCGGACCATCTCCTCGGACACATCACTTCTGTCCGCCAGCAGCGCCACTTCCTGGGCCAGGCGGATGGGATCCAGGGTCTCCTGGCCGGCGGTGAGCCTTTCCAGCCGTTCTTCCAGCCTTCTTTTATACAGCACCGGGATCTCTGTTGCCTGTTCTTTGACCCGGACCATCTGTTTTTCGATGGCAGCCAGTCTGTCTGTCAAATCCTTTTGCAGCACCGCCCCTTCCGCCTGCCGCATCCGGTCCAGATCCTGGGCCGCCTTTTCCACGGCCCGGGAAACCGCCTGCCACAGCAGCGGCCGGTCCGGTTCCTGAGGAACCGGCACAATGATGTTTCGGGCGGTCAGGACATGGTCCAGTTTAGGGGCTTCGGACAACCCCAGGCCCTGCTGTATCTGCACCAATGCC
>DATHSR010000084.1:0-4891 GCA_035464035.1 Desulfotignum sp.
TTCATCATCGAACCTGTCTGCCCGGCAGACACCCTGTTCATATTCGGTGCCGGACATGTGGGGTTTCTTCTGGCACAACTGGCCCATCTCACCGGATTTTCCACGGTGGTGATCGACGACCGGGAGGAGTTTGCCAACAGAAACCGGTTCCCCCATGCCCGGTCGGTCCGGGCGGTGACCGATTTCGACCGGGCCTTTGACGGCCTGACCATTGACAGCCACGCCTATATCGTGATTCTCACCCGGGGCCATCTCCACGATCAGACGGTGCTGGAGAGAGCCCTGCGCACCCGCCCCGCATATATCGGCATGATCGGCTCCCGGACCAAGCGGAACACAATCTATGACAACCTGATGGCAAAAGGGATCTCAAAAGAGTGCCTCAACACGGTGTATTCCCCCGTGGGCCTGCCCATCGGGGCCCAGACCCCGGCGGAAATCGGGGTCAGCATCCTGGCCCAGATCATCCAGGTCCGGGCCAGGACATTGACGTAGCCGGCTGAATCTGCTTATGATTGGCGCCATGCTGTTTAAGACGGCACTGCACTTAGTTACTGGGCAATGAATCCAACCCCGGTTTTCCCATGGGAGGTTTTGTGGACGTTCAGATGCAGGATACAAATAAATCCTTTGATGACAGCGGCAGCCGCAGGACCATATTCAGCAGGGCATCGGCCCGGTTCCCCTCCGGCACTTTCAATGTGATTGTGGGAAAAAGCGGGGTGGGGAAAAGTTCGCTGCTGAACCTGATATCCGGGATCGACCTGCCGGACAAAGGAACCATCCGGGTGGGGGATCACTGCATCTCCACCATGAACGACACGGCCAGAACCCTTTTCAGGCGCAGGCACATCGGATTTATCTTCCAGTTTTTCAACCTGATCCCTGTGCTGACGGTCCTTGAAAATGTCACCCTGATCGCCGAGCTGGACAACGTCCCGAAAAAAACCTGCCTGCACCAGGCCCAAACCCTGCTGGAACAGGTGGGACTCTGGGACCGACGCCAGGAGTTTCCCGAGACACTTTCCGGCGGCGAGCAGCAGCGGGTGGCCATTGTAAGGGCCCTGGTGAATGATCCGGCCCTGGTGCTGGCCGATGAACCCACCGGCAACCTGGACCAGGAAACCGGCCGGACCATCCTGGAGATGATCTCCTCTCTGGTCCGGCAACAGCACAAGACCTTGATCATGGTGACCCACAGCCCGGATGCCGCCGCCTGGGCCGACCAGATGTTTGCCGTGGCAGACCAGGCCCTGACCCCCATGGATAAAATCCGTTCCAAAACAGGCCATGGTTAACCGGAGCCTGATACGCACCAGCCTGCGCCACAGCCGGCATCACCTGCTGCGGACCCTGCTGCTGATCTTCGGCATTGCCATGGGGGTGGCCGGGGTGGTGGCCATTGACATTGCAAAAACCTCGGTGGAAAAGTCCTTTGACCTGTCCTTTACGGCCCTGGTTTCCCGGGCTACCCATCAGATTGTGGGGGCCCGGCTGGAGATTCCTGAAACGGTTTTCACAGAACTCCGGACCCGTCTGGGGATTCACCGGTCCGCCCCGGTGATTTCAAGGCATGTGACCGTCCGGGAACTGGACGACCGGGTCATGACCCTCCTGGGAGTAGATCCGTTCTCGGAAACCCATTTCAGGGACCTGCCCCTGGGAACGGAAAACCAGGACCTGTCGGCCATCATGACCGGATCCTCCGGGGTGTTCATCTCCCGAACCCATGCCGGCCTAACCGGCCTGGATATCGGCAGCCCCCTCACCCTCTCCCTGGGCGGACGGCAATCCCTGGTCACCATTGCCGGATTCCTGGACAGCCGGGACAAGCGATCCGGCCCGATGCTCGAAGGCCTGGTGGTCACCGATATTTCCGTGGCCCAGGAGATCCTGGACATGGAGGACCGTATCACCCGAATCGATCTGATCCTGTCATCCGACGATGCGGCCGCCGGTATCCAGAACCATCTGACGGAAGGGGTATTCCTGGTTGAAACCGGCCAGCAGAACCATGCGGTGCGCGGGCTGTCCCGGTCCTTTGAAAACAGTCTGACCGCCTTTTCCATGCTGGCCCTTTTCATGGGCATCTTTCTGATTTACAACACCGTGTCTTTTTCCGTTTCCCGGCGCCACCGCCTCCACGGGATTCTCAGGGCCGTGGGCGCCACCCGGGCCGATATTTTTTTCACGGTCATGGCCGAAGTCATGGTATATGCCGTCATCGGCGCCATCTTCGGGGTTCTGCTGGGAATCCTCATGGGCAAGGGCGCGGTTCAGGCGGTGGTGGCCACGGTGTCGGAAATGTATTTCACCCTCACAGTGGGCCGGACCCAGATTTCAGGGGCCACCCTTGTCAAGGGAATGCTGGCCGGTATTCTGACCTCTTTTGCTGCCGGTTTCTTCCCGGCACTTGCCGCCGCCGGCACCCGGCCGGTCAGCCTGATGCACAAATCCGTGTCAGAATACCGGTTCCAGAAAATAATCCCCGGCCTGTTTGCCGCCGGTCTGGTGATCCTGACCGCTGCCGGGCTGTTGATGCGGGCCGGCCGGGACCATGCCGGATATGATTTTTCAGGACTGTTCATGATCTTTTTCGGGGCCGCCCTGCTGACGCCCCTGATCATCCGTATCCTGGTCCGGGCACTGCTGGCTGCCGGCTCCCGCATGCCGGGGATCATGGTGAAAATGGCCCTGAGAAACATCACCCGGTCCCTGCGCCAGACCAGTGTGCTCATGGCCTCATTGATGGTGGTCACCTCGGTCTACATCGGCATCGAAGTGATGACCGGCAGTTTCAGGCAGGCCATCATCCAGTGGGTGGACGACCACATCGGCGGCCATGTCCACGTGTCTTCCGCTGATGAACGCCACCCGGCCCTGGACCCGGATCTGGTGGAAAAAATCCAGGGCCTGCCCCAGGTGGCGGCCTTTTCCGCCTACAACATTCATCCAGTGTTCTCCCGGGAAGCAGGAAAGGTACACCTGTTTTCCTACCGGTCAGACCAGTCGGTGAAGCGCTGGTCCTGGACTGCGGCCCCGGAAGATGAACTGGATGTACTGCTGGAGGACGGGTGGATCTTTGTGTCGGAAATATTTGCCCGGCAGCATCAGGTAATGCCCCGGCAGGGCGCTGCCGTGGCTCTGGAAACCCGCCAGGGAAAGGTCACCTTTCAGGTGGCCGGCATTTTCCAGGATTTTTTCATGGGCGGCGGCCGGGTGGTGATGTCCCCGGATACCATGATCCGTTACTGGGGACATGACGATATCACGGCCCTGCAGCTTTTTCTGGCTCCGGACACCCCGGCGGCAACGGTGGTGGCTGCCATCCGGCAGATGATCCCTCCCGGATCACTGATCCAGGTGCGGTCCGGGACGGACATCAAACAGAGCATCCTGGCGGTGTTTGACAACACGTTTCTCATCACCTCGGCCCTGCAGATACTCACTGCCATCGTGGCCCTGACCGGCATTTTGAATGCCGTCATGGCCCTTCTGCTGGAACGGACCCGCGAAATCGGCATTCTGAGGGCCTGCGGCACGCTGCCCGGCCAGGTCCGGCGGCTTCTGATGCATGAATGTTTTTTCTACGGTTTGATCTCCGGAATCATGGCCATTCCCTTGGGCACAGCCCTGTCCTGGGTACTGATCCATATCATCAACCAGCGCGCATTCGGATGGACCTATGACATGGTTGTCTTCCCCGGCGTTTTTTTCCAGGCCCTGGCACTGTCATCGGCGGCAGCCCTGGCCGCCGGCATATTTCCAGCCCTGGCCGCCGGCCGCACCCACATTCCCCAGGCCCTTCACATGGAGTAACCATGAAACTTTCGTCCGTTATATTCAAGGGCATCCCTCCGCTTTGGCTCACTGTGCTGATGCTGATGACGGTCCTGATTTTTCCGGGCTGCGCCCCGGAGGCCCCGGACCGCATCGACATCGCCCGGGCCCTGTCCGATACCCGGGGAACCGAATGCTTTGACCGGGTGACCGCCCCCAGGCCCATTGTGTTTCCCGACGATGCCGGCCCCCATGACACCTTCCGCACCGAATGGTGGTATTACACCGGCAACCTGACCACGGACAGCGGTCGGCACTTCGGGTACCAGCTCACCTTTTTCCGGCAGGCTTTGTCCTGTGATCCGGTCTCTGGAACCTCCCGGTGGCGGACCCGGCAGTTGTATCTGGCGCACCTGGCGGTCACCGACACCCAAAACCGGCAATTTCACAGCTTTTCCCGCATGAACCGCCAGAGCGTGAATATCGCCGGCAGCCGGTCAGATCCCTTTGCCGTCTGGCTGGACGACTGGCAGGTCAGGCAGTTTGGGGAAACCGGTTCCCATCTGACACTCGAGGCCGCGTCCGGTGACATTTCCCTGTCTTTTTCCCTGGTCCAGGCAAAGCCGCCCATTTTCCAGGGAAATCAGGGATTTTCCCCCAAAGGCCCGGGGGAAGGCAATGCTTCTTATTACTATTCTCTGCCCCGGCTTGACACCCGGGGTGTCATCGGCATCGGACAGGACCGGTTTGAAGTCAAGGGATTTTCATGGTTCGACCATGAATGGAGCACCACGGTGCTGGGGGAAGATATCCAGGGATGGGACTGGTTATCAGCCCACCTGGAAGACGGCCGGGACCTGGTGGTCTGCCGTATCCGAAAAGCGGACGGCACTGCCAACGGGTATGGTTTCGGCAGCATCTCTTTGGCCGACGGATCCTTTGTGATCCTGTCGGAACCCGATTTTTCCCTGACCCCCCTGTCCCTTTGGCAGAGCCCGGACACTGGCACCCGGTATCCGGTCCGGTGGCGGATTCAAATTCCGGCACATGACCTGGACCTGACAGCGGTACCGGTGATCGACCACCAGGAGCATACCCATGCCTTTGCCTA
>DATHSR010000085.1:0-2925 GCA_035464035.1 Desulfotignum sp.
GCTGCCGCCTTGTCCCAGTATTCCGGGGTGGAAAACCCTTTGTGCACCGCATAAGTGTCATCGGATTTGACTTTTTCCCATTCATGGACCCAGAAGTCAGCAGTAAAGATATTGTCCATTCCCTGTCCTTTCATCGCCCTGAAGATCCGGCGCTCCCAAGGGATCTGGATGCCTTTCCTGGAAACACGCAGATATCTTGCAAGGGACAGTTCTGACACAGCGGTTTTCGCGCATCACAGATCTCCCTGCCAAAATAGATGAACTGCAACGACAGATCACTCCAGGCGGATTCCGGAATACGCCGCATCAGGTCAAACTCGACTTTTACCGGGTCTGTGTGTGTGGTCAGCCCCAAGCGTCCGGATATGCGCAGCACGTGGGTATCCACCACGATGGCCGGGTGGCCGAATGCTGCGGACCTTACCACATTGGCAGTCTTTCTCCCCACACCGGGCAGTTTCACCAGCAGATCCAGATCATCGGGCACCAGCCCGTGATGGCGTTCCAGAAGAGCCCGGGCACAGGCTTTGATGTTTTTTGCCTTGTTGTTGTAAAATCCGGTGGAAAAGACAATCTTTTTGATGTCTGAAAGGTCAGCTCCCGCCAGGGCGGCCGGATCCGGAAATTGGGCAAAGAGCCGCTGTGTCACCTGGTTGACCTGCCGGTCTGTACACTGGGCAGACAGAATGGTGGCGGTCAGCAGCTGGAAAGGTGTCTGATGGTCCAGCTGGGTCTTGACATCCGGGTACCGCTCCTTTAATGTCCTGAGCAAAAAACAGATATTGGATTTGTTCATGAAAGCATCTTATACATGACTGCAGAAAAAAGTACAAGCCCTGTGCGGGCGCTGGGTCTTTGTTCCGGGGGGCTGGACAGCATGCTGTCCGCGCTGGTGCTCAGAAAACAGGGCATCGCAGTCACCTGGATCAGTTTTGAAACCCCGTTCTTCTCATCCTGCAATGCGAAAAAAGCCGCCGGGATCTGCGACATCCCTTTGATCACACAAGATATCACTGACGCCTACATAAAGATGATGGCAGCACCGAAAGCAGGGTTCGGCAAAAACATGAACCCTTGCATGGACTGCCATGCCCTGATGTTTGAAACCGCCGGACATATCATGCACTCCCAGGGGTTTGATTTTCTTTTCAGTGGCGAGGTGGTGGGTCAGCGTCCCAAATCCCAGACCCGGAACGCGCTCCAGTATGTAGACAAAAACAGCGGTTTAAAAGGATTCATACTGCGTCCCTTAAGCGCCCGGTGTCTGCCGGAGACACCCATGGAAGCCCGTGGCCTGGTGGACCGAGCACAGCTTTTAAACATCAGCGGCCGGTCCAGAAAAGCCCAGATGACCTTGGCCAAAGAGCTGGGTATCACCGAATATCCAGCCCCTGCCGGCGGATGCCTGCTTACGGACAGACAGTTTTCCTCCCGGCTCAAAGACCTGTTTTATGTCCAGAAAACCCGGGAGCTGCGTCACATACACCTGCTTAAATACGGACGGCACTTCCGCCTCTCCGACACCTGCAAGGTGATCATGGGCCGGTCCAAATCAGACAATGAGCAGATCCTGGCCTGGTATGATCCGTCCGTTGATGCCCGGCTGACCCATGACCGCCTGCCCGGCCCCACCGCCCTTGTCACCGGCACTTTCGGCAGAACAGAGATCGAAAAAGCCGCTGCCATGACCGCTGCCTATACCAAGTCGCCGCCGGGGCAACCTGCTCAGATCCGGGTGGTTGTCAACCTGGAACTGACATTGGTTTCGGTAGTCACCCCGGCGGCATCCGACTTTGCTTGTTTGATGATCTGAATCACAGGCTGTAACGGGCCATATTATTGCACATCAGATCTTTTGCCCGATTCAAAGGGTTCTGACTTCGGGATCAATAATAGATCATTTTTTCCCAGAACTCTTTTTCATCCTTGTCCCAGTCTTTGCCGAACTTTTTCTCACAAAAAGAGGCCAGCCGCTTATACCAGCTGGTCCAGGGATTTTTCCCCTCTTTTTTTGCCGTGAGTACATCCAGCAGAAAGGTTTCAATATTGATCATTTCCTCTTTGGGAATATAGGAGCACGCCCCGCCGAGATAGGATTTTTTGATATTATCAGGGCTCAAGGCATGGGCCGTGAGCATCACGGTCACAATGTCTTTTTTGTTGGCCGTTTCCAGCAGCCGGTACCCATCCACACCCATGATGTCCAGTATGGCAATATCAAATGACTGCTCCTGCAGCAGCCGGTCCGCTTCTTCAAAAGACTGGGCTCTCACAACCGTACACATGTCCAGCAGCTCTTCCAGAGAGTCGAGCACATCGGGTTCATCATCAACAATCAGGATTCTTTTGTTTTCCAAGGTGATATCACTCATGACTTTTTCCATTCATATTTAAAGGTTTGCTTACTTTTCCCGGGATTTTACACAAATGTCAACCCATACATGAAAATAAGGCTTTTTCTGACAGTTTCAATCCCCCTCTTCGCCCTGACGCCTTGCCCGCAGCTGGCCGCAGGCTGCCAGGATATCCGCCCCCTTGCTTTTCCTGACAATGGCTGTCATCTGTCTGTCCAGAAGAATCTGGAGAAATGTCTGCACGGTTTCAGGGTCCGGCGGTTTCAGGTCCGACCCCGGGTGCGGGTTAAAGGCAATGAGGTTGACCTTGGCCCGGACCGGGGTCAGGAGCCGCACCAGCTCCCTGGCCTGGCGGGGGGAGTCGTTCACTCCGCTGATCAGAATATATTCAAAGGTGATTTTGTTTCTCGGCTTCATGGTGAAATTCCGGCAGGCCGTCAGAAGCATTTCCAGCGGATAGGTGTCGTTGACCGGCATCAGCCAGGACCGGGTGGCGTCATCGGTGGCGTTCAGGGACACTGCCAGGTTCACGCAGGCGTCCTCCCCAAGATCCAGCATCCGGGGCACCAGT
>DATHSR010000086.1:0-2199 GCA_035464035.1 Desulfotignum sp.
CGGACCAAGCTGATGATCGAACAGATTCTTCAGGATCTTTTTTGTTCTGATGCGGAATGGCACATGGCCCTGCTGCGGTATTTCAACCCAGTGGGCGCCCATGCCAGCGGACGGATCGGAGAAGACCCCCGGGGGATTCCCAACAACCTGATGCCCTATATCTCCCGGGTGGCCATCGGATCTCTGGATAAAGTCCAGGTGTTCGGCAATGATTATGACACACCGGACGGCACGGGTGTCCGGGATTTCATCCATGTCACCGACCTGGCCGAAGGTCATATCAACGCCCTTGTCAAACTGTTGTCCGGCCCCGGCATCACTGTGTGCAACCTGGGTACCGGCCGGGGATTTTCTGTTCTTGAGATGATCCAGGGGTTTGAACGGGCCTGCGGCCGACCGATCCCCTATGAAATTGTCCCCAGAAGACCCGGAGACATTGCCGCCTGCTGGGCGGATCCCTCCAGAGCCGAAAAGGAGCTGGGATGGACAGCGACAAGATCCCTGGATGATATGTGCCGAGACACCTGGAACTGGCAGAGAAAGAACCCCCATGGTTATGACCGCAGGTAACGGTCGGATCGACACCCGGAGCCAGGTGGCCATCGGGGCCCGTCTGCGGCACTGCCCTGAGGTTCAGACCCTTGGGTTTCGTCCCAATTTTTCCGATTACACCCGTCAGGAACAGCAGGCCCTTTTATCGGCCCGGCGGATCCTGTATCCCACCGCTTTTTACGCCGGCCTGTTTCATGCCATGGGCAAACCCACCTTTCCCAGTTTCCACACCTATACCTTTGCCATGGACAAAATCCGGCAGACCGCCATGTTCCAGATGTGCGGCATTCCCCATCCCAAAACCCGGGTGTTTTACGGACCCCGCCAGAAAAAATGTATTCTGGCAGAGTTCCCCTTCCCTTTTATCGCCAAAATTCCCCGGGGATCCGCCAGAGGCCGGGGGGTGTTTCTCATCCGGAACCCGGCCGACCTGGCCGGTTATCTGACGCAAAAAGGGCCGGCATATATCCAGGAATATCTGCCCATGGACAGGGACATGCGCATCATTGTCATTGGGAAGAAAGTGGCCCTGGCTTACTGGCGGATTGCTCCGGAAGGCGACTTCAAGACCAATCTGTCCCAGGGAGGCGCCATTCTGTTTGACCCGATGCCTCAGGCTGCCATGGATCTGGCCCTTGTAACGGCACAAAAATGCGGGTGGAATGACGTGGGTCTTGATATTGTGATGTCCAACGGCCGGTATCTGGTGCTGGAAGGCAACATGAAATACGGCACCAAAGGATTTCAGAAGGCGGGAATCAACTACAGGCAGCTTTTGTGTGACCTGATCCGAAGCGATGCGGTATAAGAACGGATCACGGGCCGAAGGAAGGGCCGAACCCCTACAGCAGACCGGCATCCGCCTCATCCGTTTCCCATTCGGCAAGATATTTCTCAATGACCGCGTACCTGGATTTTCCCCGGGGTTTGAGCAGCAGATAGCCCATGCTTTCAAGATGGTTCTCCAGCAGTGAGAAAAATGCAGCCGTGACCTGCTGTTTTTCATCCCCGGATACGGGCGACGCCTTGATATGTTCTGCCACCGTCCGGGTCAGGTGGCCGTCGGGAAGAAAAAAATCAGATATCATGTGGTCCCATTCCTCAGGAAAATGGCGGATCTTCCAGGGAATCAAATTGCCCGGGCGAAGGATGTCGGGATTATGCGGGTTGAACCCGGTCTTTACAAACGCCATTTTCCTGCGGGCAAACCCCATCAGCTCCATGAGCACATCTGGGGCGGTATGGCCGAAAATCCACTCTTCAGGCTCCAGGAGAACCGGAGGGAATTCCGCGCTGGTCAATGCAAAAGAAAACGGGCCGGCTTCTTTCCAGAACCGTTTGAAATCCGCTGCATGGGGCAATATCTGTCGAAATACCTGCAAAATCTGATTTTCCTTTTTTTTTGATATCATCATTTATATCCCAGAAGAATCACAGGTTCAAGAAAAACCCGACAATGCCGGCGGCAGCGGCAATGACTGCTGCCGCTGCCAGCCCCAAACCCGCCGGGGAAAATGTCAGTCGCCCCTTTTTTATCTTGACCTGTCCGGCATATTCTGTTAACCATTCTCGTTTATCATGGTTAACCAGACACAAACCACACGCCAGAGTATTCTGGCTCAGCTTTACAAAGAAAAGGGCGGCACG
>DATHSR010000087.1:0-11375 GCA_035464035.1 Desulfotignum sp.
GATATGTCAACAAAAATGAGGCCTGTTTTCATTGGGCTGACAGACGATCAGATCCGGTGCAGGTTGCAGTCTGTTTTACGCCCAGACAATGTCACGATACACCTTCGGATCCGTATCTCCCTCAGTTGAAAAAAGCATTACCCTGGCATCACTGTTCAGGTCGAGATCTTTTCTTATTTTCAGGTTGTCTTTATCGGTCATGATTTCAAACACCGCGCCGAGTGTCACCGCACCGGATTCTCCGGAAATGATACCTGGATCGCCTGCCAGAGGATTGCCCATCACCTTCATTCCTCTTTGGGCCACCGCATCTCCGCACTTTAAAAAAGCACCGGCAGCCGATTTGAGTATCTCCCACCCCATATGGCTTGGCTCCCCGCATGCAAGACCCGCCATGATCGTGGCCAGATCGCCGTCAATCCTGACCCGTTCCCCCTTTTTTATCGATTCAAACAGACATGGGGCACCTTCGGGTTCCACAACAATAAATCTGGGTGGCGCCCCTTCGGCCAGACTGGCCAGAGATGCCACAATGGCCGCTGCAAACGAGCCGACACCCGCCTGTAAAAAAACATGGGTCGGCAGGTTTTCCTGTCCCGGGCCCATGGATTCGGTTATCAGTGATGAATAACCCTGCATGATATGGCGCGGCACGTGTTCGTATCCTTCCCAGGAGGTGTCCTGGAGCAGGATCCAGCCGTTTTCCTGTGCTTTGTGTTTTGCATGCCTCACGCTGTCATCGTAGTTCAGCCCTTTGACCGATGCCGTTGCCCCATATTTTCTGATGGCTTCCAATCTGGCCGGAGAAGACCCTTCCGGCATATACACCACAGATTTGCAGCCGAACAGTTTCGCAGCCCAGGCAACCGCTCTGCCATGGTTGCCGTCCGTTGCCGTAACAAAAGTGAGGTGATCATATGCGGATTTCCGGGCAACGATATTCTGGCAGGTTAACTCCTCATCTTTTAATCCGATCACCTCACCCAGACATTTTGCCATGGCATAGCTTGCCCCCAGGACCTTGAACGCCTTTAAATCAAAGCGGCGGCTTTCATCTTTGATCCGCAGCTCCCGGATTCCCAGATAACCGGCCAGGCCCGGCAGCCCGACCAGCGGGGTGGGCCGGTAGCCAGGCAGGCTGCGGTGAAACTGATAGACATGCCGGACGGTTTGTGGATTTGCAAAATCAAACACCCCCGTCTCAGGTGCTTTAGACAGATCATTTATCTGACAGGAAATTAACTTTTTATTCATGGGTGCCTTCCAGATGTTTGTCAACGGGCTGAAACAAGACCGTTTTAGTTTGTTGAAAGCAGCCCTGTCTTTCCATATCATTTTTCAGATATCAAGCCAACAGATGTTTTGTTCTGAAAACCCGGGGGTTCACCAGGGGGCCGATCAGACAAAAATCTTGCTTTTTATCCAGAAAACAGGCAATATACAGTTCTTTTTTTTGCCACAGGATACGCGCCTGTGGTTTTTTATTTGGATAACAAGGAAGCTGACATACCTATGATCTGTGCAAATAACATCGCCCTGGCTTATGGCAGGCAGGTGCTGTTCAAAGATGTAAACATCATGTTCAAACCCGGGAACTGTTACGGGCTGATCGGGGCCAATGGTGCGGGAAAATCCACTTTTTTGAAAATTCTGGCAAAAGAGATCGAGCCGGATGCCGGCGACATCAGTGTGGGCCCCAAAGAAAGAGTGGCGGTGTTAAGACAGGATCACTTTGCCTTTGATGCACACCGGGTGCTGGATACGGTCATCATGGGGCACAAAAAACTGTATGCGGTCATGGCCGAACGGGAAGCCCTGTATGCAAAGCCTGATTTTTCAAATGAAGACGGTCTCCGTTCCGGGGAGCTGGAAATTGAATTTGATGAAATGAACGGATATGACGCAGAGTCTGAAGCAGCGGTTCTGCTCAAAAATCTGGGTATTGCAGAACCCCTGCATGGCAGAAAAATGAAGGAGCTGGAGGGCGGCGAAAAAGTCCGGGTGCTCCTGGCCCAGGCCCTGTTCGGAAACCCGGATGTGCTGCTGCTCGATGAACCCACCAACAATCTGGACATCCAGTCGATCACCTGGCTTGAAGAGTTTCTTTACCGGTTTCAGAATACCGTCATTGTGGTATCCCATGACCGTCATTTCATGAACCAGGTCTGCACCCACATTGCAGATATTGATTTTGGCAAAATCGCCGTTTACGCGGGAAATTATGATTTCTGGTACCAGGCCAGCCAGTTGAACCTGACGCAGAAACAGGCTGACAACAAACGGATCACCGACCGGGCCAATGAGCTCAAGACCTTTATCCAGAGATTTTCTTCCAATGCATCCAAGTCCAGACAGGCTACCTCCAGAAAAAAACTGCTGGAAAAACTGACCATTGAAGACCTGCCGGTATCATCGAGAAATTACCCGTTTATCCGGTTTACCCCGGAGCGGCCCTGCGGCAATGTTATCCTTGAAGTGGAAGGGCTTTCAAAGACCATTGACGGGGAAACCATTCTCGACAATGTCAGCTTTACTGTCAACAGAAAAGACAAAATCGCTTTTGTGGGAAATAACAGCCTGGCCAGAACCACGCTCTTCCAGATCATTGCAGGAGAGATGGCACCCGATAAAGGCAGCTGCCGGTGGGGAACCACCATCAGCCACTCCTATTTCCCCAAAGAGCACCAGGGGTATTTCAACGGGAACCTCAACCTGATTGAATGGCTGCTCCAGTTTGCCCCGCCCAAAGAAGGGGAAAGCTTTGCCCGCACGTTTTTGGGGCGCATGCTGTTTTCAGGGGAAGAAGCCCTCAAAACAACAGATGTGCTTTCCGGCGGGGAGAAGGTGCGCTGCATGCTTTCCCGCATGATGCTTGCCCGATCCAATGTTCTGATCCTGGATGAGCCCACCAATCACCTGGATCTCGAATCCATCACCGCATTGAATAACAGCCTGATCGATTTTCCGGAGGTGGTGCTGTTCTCTTCCCATGACCATGAGTTTGTCAATACCCTTGTCAACCGGGTAATCGAGCTCACCCCCGCCGGTATTATCGACCGGTTGATGACCTTTGATGAATATGTGGAAAGTACGGAAGTCGCAAAAACAAGGGAATTGATGATCAAAAAAGCGGCGTGACAGAGGTCATGGGGCGGCTTTTCACGTTCCGCTTCGGAAAATGGGACAGATTATTGGGACAGTATTCGCATTTTGTCAGGGTATTGAAGTCTGAAAATACGTGTCCATTATAAGGGGTATGTATAACAGCCATATTCAGCGAAAGGCAATCCTGTGGAAAAACACAAGCAAGCCATGAGAAAACAGACGGGCAGATCAGATCCCCGATCTGATCATTCTGAGGGGAACACCAGAAAAACTTCAGGAGAAAAATGGGGTTTCCCGTCCGGCACCGGCTGGCTGGATTATCTGGCAGACCATGCCGTTGTGCCGGGGATGCTGCTGTTCAGCCGGTTCGGGTATGCTCTGAGCCGGCGGTTCTGGACAGAACCGGCCGGGACCCTGTTCGGCAGAAAAGTGGTGCTGACAGGGGGAACCTCGGGTATTGGAAAAGCGGCGGCCTTCCAGCTTGCAGAGAAAAAAGCGTTTCTGACGATTGTTGCCAGGAACGAAAAAAAGGCGCTCCAGGTGCAGCAGGAGATCATGGAAAAGACCGGCAACCCCCATGTGGATTATCTGCTGGCAGACCTGGGCCTGATGAAAGACATTAAACAGGTTGCAAGAGCGCTTCAGGACAAAAAAAAATCCATCGATATCCTGATCAACAATGCCGGGGCCTTGTTCAATGAACGAAAGGAAACTTCCGAAGGCATAGAACAGACATTTGCCACCGATCTGCTGGGGGTATTTTACCTTACTGAACTGTTGAAAAAAACCCTTCTCAGGTCGCCTGGCGCCAGGATCATCAATGTGGCCTCCGGCGGCATGTATACCCAGAAGATCGCTGTGGATGACCTGGAAAACAGACAGGGACCCTATAACGGTGCAAAGGCGTATGCCCGGGCCAAAAGGGGGGTGGTCATACTCACCCGGCTCTGGGCCGCGCAGCTGAAAAAACACGGGGTAACCGTTCATGCCATGCACCCGGGGTGGGTGGACACACCGGGAATTGAACGGTCGCTTCCGGAGTTCCATGCGCTGGTGAACCGCATTCTGAGAACCCCTGATCAGGGCGCCGACACCATTGTCTGGCTGGCGGTTTCAGAAAAAGCCGGCCAGTCCACCGGCCGGTTCTGGCTGGACAGGCGGCCCCATGAAACTGTGATCTTCCCCGGTACAGGAGAGACGGAAAAAGACAGACAGGCATTGTGGCACACTCTTCAGGATATGATTTCACAGATGCGTGATTAGGATGCAGGAAAGGAAACCAGGTATCCAATGACAGTTCAGCGAAATATACTGGTTGCGGCTGCATGGGCCTGCATGGTTTTTTCTGTATATGGCACGGTGCATGCAGCGGTCACCATGGTGGCCGGCACTTCATTTTCCAATACCGTGACCGTGAACCAGACCCGCCTTCACCTGCAGGGGGCGGCGCTGCTCAGATACCTGTATTTCATTGAGGCATATACCGGTGCACTGTATCTTCCGGAAACAGCAGACGGCTCCCAGGCACTGGCGGATATTCCCAGGCACCTGGTGCTGGAATACCGCGTTGCCATATCGGCTGATGATTTTGCCAAAGCAACTGAAAAAAAGATCAGAGATTCAGTCAGTGATGCGGTTTTCCAGCGCCTTATGTCCAAAATCGCCGCCCTGAACCGGTTGTACAAAGATGTGGTGCCCAAAGACCGGTATGCCTTGACCTATATCCCGGGTACGGGCACCACCCTGACCCTGAACGGCACCCTCCTGGGCACCATAGAGGGCGCAGAATTTTCACGGGCCGTTTTTTCCATCTGGATAGGGGAAAACCCCATAGACAAAGGGTTCCGGGACAAGCTGCTCGGGAAAAGATGATGAAAAACAGATCCATTTCCGGCAGGTCCCGACAGGTGACATGGGGGGATACTTTTGCCTATGCACTGCCTGCCCTGGCCCTGGCGGTGATCGGGATCCCTGTCTATGTTTTTCTGCCAAAATTTTACACAGACACCATCGGGGTGAGCATTTCCACAGTAGGGGCACTGCTGATGGCCGTGCGGCTGTTTGATGCCGTGACCGATCCGGTTATCGGGTATGTGTCCGACCGGACATCCAGTGCATTCGGCAGGCGCAGGCCCTATATCGCGGGCGGGTCCCTGGGACTGGCCGTATCCATTCTGTTTTTGTTTCAGCCGCCGGAGCTGCCGGGTGAACAGATAGCCCTGTATCTCGGGTTCTGGCTGTTTGCCCTGTTTTTTTTCTGGACCCTGATCACCATCCCCTATGAGTCTCTTGGTCCGGAAATGACAACCGATTACCATGAAAGAACGGTGCTGTTTTCCGTCAGGGACGGATTTCTGATCCTGGGAACCCTGCTGGCCGCGGCAGCCCCTGTCCTGATCGATGCGGCAATGCCCTTCTTTGGCATGGCACCCACGGAAAAGGAGCGGTTTTCCATCATGGCGTATATATTTGCGCCCATGATCCTTGTCTTTTCACTGGTGTGCATCTGCCGGATCAAAGAGAAAGTCACCCGCCGCATGACAGACCATCTTCTCAAAGGGTTTTCCGATGTGGTGAAAAACCGCCCGTTTATGATTCTGATTGCCGGGTACACCATCAGCGCCCTGGGCAGCAACCTGCCGGCAACCCTGATCCTGTATTATGTGGAATATGTGCTCCAGGCCCGGCATGCAGAAGTGTTCCTGCTGATCTATTTTTTGACCGGTATTGTGTTTCTGCCGCTGTGGATTGCGGTTTCCCGGAAAATCGGCAAAAAAAGCGCGTGGATCATATCCATGGTCATTAACACCGGCGCCTTCAGCGGTGTGTTCTTTCTGGGGCCGGGAGATGCCGGTATATACGGGATGCTGGTGTTTCTGTCCGGCATCGGGTTCGGCGCCGGACTGGCACTGCCGTCCGCCATCCAGGCCGATGTGATCGACTATGACCAGCTGTTGACAGGGCAGCGCCGGGAGGGGCGGTACATCGGGCTGTGGTCCATCGCCAAGAAGCTGTCTGCTGCCCTGGGCATCGGCATCGGGCTGCTGCTTTTAGGCAGTACCGGCTACAGCCCCAACGTGGAACAGACCCCATCCACGGTTTTCATGCTCCGGGTGTTGTATGCCCTGGTGCCGTGCCTGTGCAATGTCGTGTCCATCGCCATCATCAGCTTTTATCCGATCTCAGAAGAAAAACATGCCCGTATCCAAACAGAAATTGCGCGCAGGGAGCAGCGGCCCTCCTGATCATAACCCCTTGGTGTGGCTGGTGATAATACCCAGATACCCGTCAACGGTTATCCGGGTGCCGTCCTGGATCAGCTGCATGGCCTGGGGGGCCCCGGTGATGCAGGGCAGTCCGTATTCCCTGGCAATAATGGCGCCATGAATGAGCATGCCGCCCCGCTCCTCCACCACGGCGGATGCCAGGGGAATCACAAATGTCATGTTGGGATCGACCCCCTGGCACACCAGGATCTCACCCTGTTTGAATGACAGCAGGTCCTGGGGAGTTTTCACCAGCCTTGCTGTGCCGGTGGCAATTCCCGGCCCTGCCGGCTGACCGACGATCTGGCGCGACCGGAACCACCGCCGGGCAGCGGTTTCATCTGCCGCAGGTGCTTCCGGCTGCTTTGGGGCGGCCGGTGCCGCGCTGAATGCGGGAAACCGGGCAAGCATATCCCTGTCTTTTTCTTCTGTGGCAGGATCGCCCAGTCTGCGCTGGCCCTCCTGCACCGCCTCGAAAAGCCGGGCTTCGATTCTGCCCAGATGGATATTGTCATCATCCCTGAGCCGGTAGCTTTCCCTGCCCAGGTGCAGCAGGTCTTGTGCAAACGCCCGGCGGTGTGCAGGAAAGCTTGCCATATATTGTTCCTTCAGCGCGGCGGTATCGCGCTGATGCGGCATGCCGGATCCGGCTGAAGCAGGCCGGCGGGCAAATTCCATCAGCAGCCGGATAACGGCAGACGCTCCATACTGGCATTCGCTGCCGCTGCCCGTGGTGCAGGACAGGTCCCCGAACTGTCCAATAAAGGTGTCCAGCAGACGGGTGAAAGGGTGATCCGGTCCGGGCGCCAGGTCCTTTTCCAGCCGGACTCTCAGATCGGCATCGCTGCGGATCATCTCTGCCAGTTCTTCAAGCAACTGGTTTCTCTCCATGCTTTTGAGCCCGGTTTTTTCCAGCAGGGCCATGAATTCATAGGGATCTTCCGGTGTCACCGCATCATTGTATACCTGGCCGAACAGCCGTATGCCGTGGGCAAAGGGGATGAAATCAGCCCAGTACACCGACACCCAGTGGTCATAGATCTTCTGTCTTTCTTCAATTTCCCGGCACAAATCCTGGGCGGACAGGTCTGCAAGGGGCTTGCTGCCCAGCCTTTCGGCCTCTGCAATCATCTCAGGGATCAGGTCCCGGGTGATTTTTTCATGCAGGGCCTGTAAATTTTCATAGCTCCTGTGCAGGGTGAGATACCAGGCGCGTTTTTCATCCGTATCGGTAAACCCTGTGCTGGTGATGGGCCGGGACTGGAGGATGATGAGCCGGTCATCCAGAAAGGTCCATTCCACATCCTGGGGCCTGTCAAAAAGGGTTTCCAGCTGCTTTCCGGTTTCCCATACCCGGCGGACCTCCCGGTCATTCAGCGGCGGTGTATCGACCTGATGGGAGGAAAGGCCGGTGAAAGACACCCCGCCTGGAACGGCAACGGCACAGCGATCCCGGGCCGGGCTTTCGTGCCGGATAATTCTGCCGGAAGACCGGTGCAGATGCCACCGGTCTGGTGCGATATCCCCGTCCACCAGTGCCTGGTTCAGCCCGTACACCGCTTCCAGCAGGGATTCACCGGCATCGGACGGGTTCACTCCGAAAAAAATACCGGATCTGTCTGAGGGGATCAGTTCCTGGATGACAACCGCCATCCGGCTGGTGCGGATGTCCAGGCCCAGTTCCTTTCTGTACAGCAGGGCCGCATCTGAATACAGAGATGCCCACACCAATCTGATATGTTTGAGGATATCATCGGTGCCGGAAATATTGATAAAGGATTCGTGAAGCCCGGCAAAAGAGGCGGCGGATCCATCCTCCCCAGGTGCTGAAGACCTGACAGCCACCGGTTTTTCCCCGCAGTATGCGTCAATCAAATCTGCCAGGTCTTTCCGGATCTCCGGCGGCAGGGGGGTGGTTAAAAACTGGTTGCGGATGCGCAGGGCGGTATCCCAGATTTCCTCCCAGCGCATCTGTTCAAAAGGCTTTCGGTTGATTTCCAGAAAGATCCTGTCCCTGAGACGGGTCTGGCTGATAAAATCCTGGTACACCGCACAGGGCACGCACCATGTTTTCGGGATGGATATTCCCTGTCCGCTGATCTTGGCCAGGCACCAGGCCTTGCCGCCCACCTGGTCCTTTCCGGCTGCTGAAAATTCCTTGCTTTGCAGCACGGGTTTCATGGGATAATCTCCAGTTCCACCACATTCTGGAACCGGCTGACCATATAATACCGGTGCATGGCAACGCAGATAAATGCGGTTGTCGGTGCCCTGGAAAACTCTTTGAGATGGGGATGTTTTTTCAGGAACAGTGCCAGGGCATCCTTTTCTTTTACCTTGTCCACCACGGCTGCCCTGCCCGTACCGGTCACTGACACGGCCCTGTAAATGTCATCCGCCTGGTTCCGGCTGTCATTCACCAGAATGGCAACAGGCGGATTGGCTGTCAGGTGGTCGTATTTACGGGTGGTCGTGGGTGTTAAAAAATACAGGTGCCCAAGATCGGTACTTGTGGCAAACGCCACCAGGCTGGCATAGGGCTGGTTGTCTTTCTGGGTGGAAAGCACTGCAAGGTCCTGGGAGGCAAACAATGCCGCTATCTGTTCCAGGGTCTGCTTCCTGTTGTTTTCCATACTATATCCTTTCTTGCTCAGCCTGAACCAATCATTCAGCGGGTAAGTGTGTTATTTATATTTTTCAGTGAGAGGTTATCTGTATAACGGCTTTTTCCAGGGCCTTGTTGAAATCATCCGGCCGGGTCATCATCAGGAAGTGGTCGGCATTCTTGAGCACAATGGCATCAAATGACAGCATGTGCCGACGGTTGGCCTCATGATTGACCGGCCACAGATCACCGTTTACCGTGACCACGGGAATGCGGGCTTTTTCAAATACGGCTGCGGCTCTGCCTGTGATGTACTGGTTAAGCATCTCATTCATGGCACTCAGGGCGATTTTGGGCGGTGCCGCCGCCATATCCGACAGGATCCATTCCCGCAGATCCGGATTTGTTTCCGGCAGGATCATGCCATTCACAAACTGCCGGCATCCCGTCCGAAAATCGTTTTCCATCGGCGCGGTCATGTTTTCAAGGGCTTCTCTGGTCAGCGGATATTCGATATTTTCCAGGGTATCCACGCCGATCAGGCCGATAACACGGTCCGGCATCAGGGCAGCGGCCTCGGCAATCACCGACCCGCCCATGGAATGCCCGATCAGGATGACCCGGCGGCTGCCCGCTGCCTGGGTCACTGCCTGCACATCCTCACCAAAGGCTTTCATGGTGTATTGGGTGCGGGAGGTTCCGGAATGGCCGTGGCCGGCCAGATCCATGACAATCACCCGGTGCTTTCGGGAGAATGCCGGTACCTGGGACCGCCAGTAACGGGCATCGCAGCTCCAGCCATGCACAAATACGAGTGCGGGCTCACCGGTCCCGAATACTTCATAGGAGATAGGGGTGCCGTCCTTTGACACAGCCACCCGGGGCCAATGTGTTTCTGCATGAACATTGCCAAAAGTGAACAGCAAAAGTACCAGGCCGGCAGCCAGGCAGATCAGGATACGGTTGTTTATCAAATGTTTTGGTTTCTCCAGGTTTTCAGATGTCATTGCTTTGACAGCCATAGTTTCGCTCCTGTCAGATCAGTGGGTTTTCATCCGAGGCGTTTCCACCAGTCCGGTCTGCTACAGTGCATCACCGGAAAAATCACCGGTCCGGTCTGGTCATCCGGCCAGGACTTCAGGGTTGACAATGTGCGGTACCTGCCCGGTTTTATAGAACATGATGATGTTTTCCGCCGCCAGGACAGACATCCGGTCCCGGGCTTCCATGGTGCCGGAGCCTGCATGGGGCAGCACACAGACATTTTCCATGGACAGCAGGGGATTGTCCGGGGCCATGGGCTCCGGATCAGTGACATCCAGGCCGGCCCCCCAGATCTGTTTCTGATGCAGGGCCGCGATCAGGTCGGGTTCATAGTGAATGGGACCTCTGGCTGTGTTGATGAAAACCGCCGAGGGTTTCATCTTTCTGAAGGCCCGGGCATTGAAAATATGCCGGGTCTCCGGGGTCAGGGCGCAGTGGACCGACAGGATATCACTTTCTTCCAGCAGCCGGTCAAAGGAAACAAACCGGGCACCCAGCTGCTTTTCAGCCCCGGCGTTCCGGCTCCGGTTGTGATAGATGACCGGCATGTCATAGGCGGCTTTGCACCGTTCAGCCATTTTCACGCCGATGCGGCCCAGCCCGAAAATGCCCAGGGTCCTGCCCTTGAGTTCAAAACCCAGATGGCCGGTGGGATTGAAATACCCCCACTCTCCGGTAAGGATGGTTTTGTGCAGAAAAAAGAACTTTCGGGCCGCAGCGATCATCAGGCCGAAGGCAATGTCTGCAGTGGCCTCGCTCATGGCATCCGGGGTAAAGCCCACGGGAATGTTTTTCCGGGTGGCTTCAGGAATGTCGATGTTGTCATATCCCACGGCAAACTGGGAAATGATCTCCAGATGGGAGCACCGGTCCAGAAATGGTTTGTCGATGCGGTCGGTGAGGGTGCACAGCAGGGCATGGTGATCCTCTGCCTGTGCTGCCAGCTCCGCCGGTGTCATGGGCCGCTCCTTTTCCCAGAAGGTGAGCTGGAACGATTCTTTTTTGAGCAGATCCATGCCTGCGGCCGGATATTTCCGGGTGATGAGTATTTTCTGACCGTTAATCATGATAGAAATCAAATTATGCAAGTATGGACCATGTGTCAATACCGGAGTGGTTTTTCTGCCTGGCTTTGCTCAATTCCGGGTGCAGCGGCCACTCTTATGCCTCCACCTTTTTGCATATCTAATTTATGGTGGCGTTTCATCGGGCGGGAAGGATCTCAGCCCTTTTCCCTATCTCCTTCGGTTGAAAACAGCAATACTCTGGAACCGCTGTTCAGGCTGATATCCTTTCTGGTTTTCCGGTTATGTTTGTCAGACATTCTTTCAAACAATGCACCGAGTGTCACAGCA
>DATHSR010000088.1:0-2373 GCA_035464035.1 Desulfotignum sp.
TCTGGATTCGCGCCCCTCTTTTCAAAGGGACGCGAATCCAATAACAAAAAATTTCCGCGGGAGGTCGACCCCAACGCGCTCCCCCTCAAAACACGCTCTTTTACCGTCCGGTCAACGGGCTTCCCAGGCGGTAGATGTCCGCGCAGTCCTCAAACTCCCTGGCCTGATCGATGCCGCAGATGCGGTCAAAGTGTGCCTGGACCTCTTCTGCGTCAATGGGACGGCAGGCGTCGCCGATGCACACCCCTTTTCCCGACACCATGGCGGACCGGGCAAACCAGCCGGCGCTCATGGTGAACACCCTGCCGGAAACCCGGTTTTCCTCAGAACACAGATAGGTCACCAGGGGCACGTTGAATTCCGGGCGGATGCGCCGGGCCACTTCCGGCGGAAACACCCCCCGGGTCATGCCGGTGTCCGCGTTGGGGGCCACGGTGTTCACCAGAATGCCGTACCGGGCCACCTCCAGCTTCAGGGTGTTCATCAGGCCGATGATGCCCATTTTGGCTGCCCCGTAATTGGACTGGCCGAACTTTCCGTACATGCCTGATGTGGATGCGGTGAACACCACCCGGCCGTATCCCTGTTCCTTCATCTGCAGAACCGCCGGCTGGGTGACGCAGAACGTGCCTTTCAAGTGGACATCCATCACCGCATCCCATTCATCCTCACTCATTTTCAGAAAGGTGCGGTCCCGGAGTATGCCGGCATTGCTGACCAGGATATCCACCCGGTTGAAATGATCCAGGGCGGTCTGGGTGATCCGGCGCCCGCCGGCCATGCCGGCAACCGATTCCCGGCTTGACACGGCTTCCCCCCCCTGCTGCCGGATCTCTGCCACCACCTGATCGGCCAGCCACTGTCCGTCCGGGGTTCTGCCGATATCATTGACCACCACCTTTGCCCCCCGCCGGGCCAGATCCAGGGCATAGGCCCGGCCGATGCCGGCCCCGGCACCGGTCACAATGGCGGCACGATCCTTAAATCCGATCATCTCAATCCGCCACAAACAGGTTGAGGGCATCGATATACACCGGATCCTGCTCGTCCAGCACCTGGATCAGATCTTTGTGCATGCGCTGTTTCAATTCCTGGAAGATCCCTCTTTTTTTGTCAAACCCGGCGGCAAAGGCCAGTGCTTCTGCCATCAGAGTTTCCTGACTGTCGCAGGCCTTGATGATGACAAGGCCTGCTTCAAGCTCTTCTGCTGTCATGCGCCGGCCTGACAGGAGCATCCGGTTGAACAGGGGTTCGGGCACGGCCTTGCGCACAAACGCGATCATGCCGGGCAAAAAAGGAATTCCCACATCCACTTCGGGAAAACAGAAAAATCCCCGGTCCTTTTTCATGAACCTGAAATCACAGGCACAGGAAATGATGGCCCCGTTGCCAAAGGCATGGCCGTTGATGGCGGCAATCACGGGCACGGGAAACAGCAGCAGGCGTTTGAAAATGTTGTTCATGCCGTACATGAACGCCTTTACCGTGTCAGTGTCCTGTTCCTGGATCTTTTTGCCGATCCATTCCACATCGATACCCTGGGAAAAATTTTTTTCATCGGTTGAGGCCAGGATCATGGCCCGGACATCGGTGTCTTCCTGAACCTGGTCGAGGCAATGGTTCAAATCATCGGAAAACACCCGGTTCATCCGGTTGGGGCCGCTGAACATTTCCACCACCGCGATCCTGTTTTCCTTTCTCCATGTCACCTTCGGCATATGTTCACACTCCTTTATGTGGCTGGGGTTGCGTTTACAGCCCGCCAAAAGGCGGTTGATGATTCTATTTATATGGAATGGACTTTTACATCAAGTTTTTTCATTGATCTGTGCCGGTGGCGGGCCTGCAAAGCATAGACCCGTACCGGAAGGTGCCTGCGGGTCTTACCCTCTGCCGTGTCTGACATGGCGTAGGGCATGCTCTGCTGAACGGCAAAAACTGCGGGCAGGTATGTCCTCAGACAGATAATATGAGAAGGCTGATCCCTCCGACGAGCTGTGATATAATCACGCTCAATTATTAACGCAGTCACCTGAAGGGCTGCAAAGATAAGGAGGAATCAGCCGTGGAAAATACTATCACAATAGGAATCGATTTGGGAGACAAATTTCACATAGCAGTGGTATTTGACGGTGAAGGCAACGAACTGGAGACTGCTCGGGTGACTAATACGAAAGCCGGGGTAAGCAAATTTTTTCAGCGGTACAAACACGCCAGGGTAGCCATGGAGGCCAGTACTCATTCCCCGTGGATCAGCCGCCTGCTGGGAGAGATGGGTTTGACTGTCTATGTCGGCAACCCCCGGAAATTAAGATGTATCTGGGACAGTACCGATAAATCCGATGCCCGTGATGCAAGGATATTGGGCATGGT
>DATHSR010000089.1:0-4230 GCA_035464035.1 Desulfotignum sp.
CGGACCATGTCAAACCGGTGTCCGACATGGCCGGCACGCCGGTGGATCAGGTGTATATCGGGTCCTGCACCAACGGCCGCATCGAAGACCTGCGGGTGGCGGCCCAGGTGGTGAAGGGCGGCAAAATCGCCGATACGGTCCGGGCCATTGTGTCGCCTGCCACGCCGGAGGTGTTCTCCCGGGCCATGGAAGAGGGACTGATCAAAATTTTCATGGATGCCGGCTTCTGTGTCACCAACCCCACCTGCGGCGCCTGCCTGGGCATGAGCAACGGGGTGCTGGCCTCCGGCGAGGTGGCGGCCGCCACCACCAACCGCAATTTCAACGGCCGGATGGGCAAAGGGGGCATGGTGCATCTGATGAGCCCGGCCACGGCCGCGGCCACGGCCCTGACCGGCACCATCACCAACTCGACCCTGTATACCGATCCGGTTTAAATGAAATGATCAGGAGCATGTCATGACAACATTCAGCGGAACCGCCCTGTGTCTGGACCGGGCAGATATCAATACCGACGAGATCATTCCGGCCCGGTATTTGACGGAAATAGACAAAACCCTGCTGGGCCCCCATCTGATGGAAGACCTGGACCTGGCAGGGTTTGACCCGAAAAAAGATCTGGCCGGCATCGGGGTGCTGGTGACAAGGAAAAATTTCGGGTGCGGCTCCTCCCGGGAACACGCCCCCTGGGCCCTGGAGGCCAACGGCATCCGGGTGGTCATTGCCGAAAGCTTTGCCAGGATTTTTCACCAGAACATGTTCAACTGCGGCATGCTGGCCGTCACCCTGGCCCCGGCCGACATCGACCGCATTTTCCAGGCGGCCGGCACATCCGCCCTTCACATATCCGCCAATGTGGACACCGAAGAAATCACCGTGAGCGCCGGCCCGGATACCTGGACCCTCCCCTTTTCCCTCACCGGGTTTGAAAAGGCCCTGGTCCAGGCCGGCGGGTGGGTGGCATACGCTGACCAGAACTATTGATGCCCCCTGCCGTCAATTTGAAACCGATACCCCGTCCGGAGGATGGCAATGATCCGATTCGGCCTTTGCTGCATATTCAGGGAACACCCGGTTGCCTTCCGCAGAACCACGGCCGCATACCTTGCCCGGTTTTCCGGAAATGACCGCCTGACCCGCCTTGCACGGCTGTGCGCCCACAATGCGGAAAGCCTGCACAAGGCCCTTGTTTTCTGCAAAGAGAACCGGATCGGGTCCTTCCGGATAAACAGCCAGATCCTTCCGTTGAAAACCCACCCGGATATGGGATATGATCTGGGCGATCTTCCCGGCGCCCAGGATATCATTGCAGCGTTCAAAACCTGTGGTGAGTTTTCCCTGACCCATGATATCAGAACCACTTTTCACCCGGATCAGTTCATCATCTTGTCATCGCCGAATCCGGATGTGGTCCGAAGGTCTGTCGCAGATCTGGTCTACCAGGCCCAGGTGGCCGAATGGGTCAATGCCGATGTCATCAACATTCATGCCGGCGGGGTTTACGGGGACAAGCCATCAGCGCTTTCCCGGCTGGCGGCAGCCATTGAGACCCTGCCGGATCCGGTCAGAAAAAGACTGACCCTTGAAAACGACGACAGAAGCTATACCCCCCGGGACCTGTTTGCCGTGTGCCGAGATCTCACCATTCCCCTGGTGTATGACGTGCACCACCACCGGTGTCTTCAGGACGGTCTGACAGTGGAAGCGGCCACAGAGCAAAGCCTGAAAACATGGAACCGGGAGCCCCTGTTTCACATCTCCTCTCCCAGGGACGGCTGGTCCGGCCCCGATCCCAGAAAACACCACGATTATATCGACATCCGTGATTTACCCAGAAACTGGCTGTCCATGGATATTACCGTGGAGGTGGAGGCAAAGGCAAAAGAACTGGCCATTAAAAAATTGATGGCCTATCTTATTGCCTGACATACCGGGGATAGGTTTTTTTGGCGGCCCGGGCCGCGGCCGGATCGATCTCCAGGGTCACAACCCACCGCCCCTGGTCGGTCAGCCCCCGCACCGCCCCCCGCTCCGGTTCGATGATCCACCCGGCCCCCCCGAAATCCTCCCCCGGCACATTGGGGCCGTTGTAGTTGGAGGACAGGCAGAAGGCGCCGGCCACAATGGCGGCGGCCCGGCCGCCGGGCACCCAGATGTCGTCCTTTGATGCGGGCGTGGCCCGGGGGCATATCAGAAGGTCCACATCCTGATCCTTGTATTCCCTGGCCCGGTCCGTGAACCACAGGTCGGTGCAGATCATGAATCCGATGGTCACCCCGTTCACCCGGGCCGCCTGAAACCGGCCGTTGCCCCGCTGGTACCAGGTGGCCTCGAAATACCCGGGTTCGTCGGGCAGGTAATATTTTTCATGGCAGGCCCTCAGCCCCTCCTGCCGGGTCCAGATGACGCCCTGGTTCAGGCGGCGGTCTCCCTGGATCACCGGTCTTGAGGTTGCCACCATGGGAACCGGCAGTTCTGCCAGCCGCCGGCACCAGGCGTCATGGGCTGACACCGCGTTTTCCCATTGGGCCGGATCCACCCGGCCGGACCGGGTGATCCAGGTATAAAACGGCATTTCCGGCAGCACCAGCAGGTCGGAGGCGTCGGATGCCAGCCGGATCTTGAGTTCATTCCACAGGGTGTCATCCCGGGTCCAGTCGTTGGGCAGCTCGCACACGGTGACTTTCATTTTTTTTCTCCGCCGGTCCATGGCCGGTGTCAAAAAAACGATTGATTTTAAAAATATGCTTTAATATGGTGTCTGAAATAAATTTGCAACCCAAAATATGGGGGGGACCCCCGATATGATGCCTCAAAAAAGGGATCTGCCATGAACATACTGATCGTTTCCGCCAACACGCTGCCCATGTCGCCGGTGGGCGCTGCCGGTATCGCCGGCGCGGCCCTGGCAGCCGGACACCGGGTCACGGTGTTTGACTGCCTGCCGGACCAGGGGGATGACACCCGGTTTCTGGCCTGCCTGGAGCAGTTTGAACCGGATGTCGTGGGCCTGTCCATTCCCCTGGTCACCTGCAGTATTGCCGAAAACCCCCTGCCCAACGGATTTTCCTTCACCGATATACGGCCCATGCTCAAGCGCCTGGTGGCCCTGGTGCGGCAGCACACCAATGCCCTGGTGGTGGCCGGGGGATCCGGATTCAACTATTTTCCGGCAGACTGGCTGTTCTGCCTGGATATCGAGTACGGCCTGGTGGGAGAATGCGAAACCAGTTTTCCGCTGTTTCTGGATGCCTGCCCCCGAGAAAAGGCGCTGCGCCGGGTGCCGGGCATCGTCATCCGCAGCGGTGAAAAGATCTGGTCCCGGCCCTGGCAGGAGGTCGCGGTCTTGGATGACACGGCCCTGCCGGCCTGGCACCTGTTTGATGCAGACCTTTACAACCGCATGGACGTGCCCTGGGGCATTTTCACCAAACGGGGCTGTGCCTTCGGGTGCACCTGGTGTTCCGCCAGTTTTTCCCAGGGCCGGGATTACCGCATCAAATCCCCGGACCGGATCCTGGCGGAAATTCACCATATCAGGACCCACACCGGATCATCTGCCGTCACTTTCTGCGACACCAGCTTCAACTGCCCCATCCCCCATGTCAAGGCCCTGTGCCATACCCTGATCGACACCAGCACCCCGGTGCAGTGGCGGTCCGGAACCTTCAAGCCCTTAGGGATTTCCCGGGAGTTATGCCGGCTGATCCGGTCCGCCGGATGCACCTTTGCAGGCCTGTCCATTGACACCGCCGCCGCCCGGCTGCTGGCCAACATGAACCGGGGATACCGGAAAGACGATATCCGCAACGCCCTGGACCATCTGGCGGAATCGGGCATCAGACACGGCATATCCCTGGTCATCGGCGGGCCCGGCGAAACCATGGCCTCCATCAGGGAAACCTTTGCGCTGGTGGATGACTATCCGGACATCAAGGCGGTGTGGATCAACATCGGGGTGTTCGGGCTCAGGCGCCACCTGCCGGTCCGGGTGCCTGAACCGGAAGAGCCCCCCGGAAACGGCCTGTTCCAGGATGCCTGGTATATCTCTCCGGAGCTGGACCCGGGGGAGATGGAAGACTTTATTGACGACCTGGCGGCCCGCAAAAACTTTTTTGTGCAGATCAACAAGCCCTGGGCCGGGTATACCCCATGACCTTTCAGGTGCGGCCCCCGCTCCAGTGAAGCCGGGTCTTGAGCACCTTGAAATAGGACTGGGGCTCAAAGGAG
>DATHSR010000090.1:0-4374 GCA_035464035.1 Desulfotignum sp.
AGTCAGCGGCCTGGTTCGGGCGCTGGCAGCTGAACTCGCGCCCGGAATCCGGGTGAATGCCGTGGCGCCGTCTGTTACGGATACCCCCCTGGCCGCCAGGCTCCTGGCCGGTGAGGGCGCAGCCGACGCCATCGCCGGAAAGCATGCCCTGAAACGAATCGGCACCACCGATGACATGGCCCGCACCACCGCCTTTCTCCTGTCCCCGGAATCCGGCTGGATCACCGGCCAGATCATCGGGGTGGACGGCGGAAGGTCCGTTCTCGATCCCCCGGGATAGTATGAAATCCGCGTGAAAAATATCGATAAATATAAACCTGCGGTTAAGAACACGTTTCTGATATTTCTTGCAGGGATTGTCTGGGCCGGTGTCGGCATCATGCTTTTGTCTCTGGCTTATTCATGGTTGTCAGCGGAATCTGTCACAGACCGTTATCTGTATGCGGGCGCCGGTGTACTGGTGGCCCTGCTGGTCCACCATTTTGGATTTTTGAAGATCGTTGATAAAAACCTGAAGCGAATCCATCATATGAATGGGGTGCGGTGTTTGTTTGCCTTTATCCCCTGGAAGAGTTATCTGATAATCGCTGTTATGGTGATCATGGGAGGCCTGCTGCGTCATTCAATGATTCCGAAAAAGGAACTGGCAATCTTGTACATCGGCATCGGTCTGGCCCTGATATTGTCCAGTATAAGATATATCAGGGTATTTTACGGACGGGGATTATAACTGCCGCTGATCAAATCAGTGATTAATCACAAAAGAGGGTTATTCTTTGAGATACTTTTTCAAGGCTCTATAGAAATTCTCATGAGATCCGAAAGTATACAGATATAAAGTCGATTCAACGATTTCGTAAGCCAATAAAAACTGTTGATTCTGTGATTTGAACTTAAAAACCTGAACACCCTGTAAATCCCCTGTTTTGGCAACCCCGATGTCTGGATGTTGAAAAATCGATTTGACAGCCTTGTCCAGGTCTTTGATCAGGTTTTTGTGTAACTTTTTCTTTTGTCTGGCAAAAATCGGTGACTGGATTATTTCAGTTATCCGGGTCATTCACCTTCTCCAAATATATATGGAGTCCCCTGTCCTGCTTTGATTTGCTCTTTTCCTTCCAAAATGTCCTGAATAAAGGGAAGAGGGAGGTCCGGGTTTTCTTCAATCAATTGGCCTGTTTTTGCCCAGTATTCAATTTGGCCGGCGATGGATCTTTTATACACTTTTGATTTGATTTTTGCTTTTTCAAACAGTTCATCTGATACTTTTACTGCGGTTGCCATGGGAATCTCCTTGATAGTCGTTGATTGTAAAATACCACTCAGGGTTGCAAAACGCAACTCAATTATTGATACACCAGAGGTTGTCGAGGGTTGACATGGGCTGCCGGTTTTTGTTTTCATTATTCAGCAAATATGCTTCATTTCAGAAATATAACAAACAAAAATGCCAAACATAATCAGATGCTCAAATTCGGGTTGGATATCATCCGATGAAATTGATATAAAAATGCAGATATACCGCCTGACAGACAAGGGCTGCCAGTGGCGGGTGCACCATAAGGAGCAATGATGTTTAAATTCATTCATGCGGCGGATATTCACTTAGACAGCCCGTTGCGCGGGCTGTCCAGATATGAGTCCGCCCCGGTTGACGCCATTCGGGACGCATGCAGGCGGGCGTTTAAAAACCTGGTGGATCTGGCCATCGAAGAAAAAGCCGCTTTTGTGCTGCTGGCCGGGGACCTCTATGATGGGGACTGGAAAGATTACAGCACCGGGATATTTTTGAGCCGGCAGATGGGGAGACTGCATCAGCAGGGCATACGGGTATTTGCGGTGGCAGGAAACCATGATGCCGCCAACCGGATGACCAGAGCGCTGGATACGCCTGCCAGCATGAAGATGTTTTCCGCCGGGAACGTGGAAACCGTGATACTGGAAGACTGTTCCGTGGCCATTCATGGGCGCAGCTTCAAAACCCGGCATGTGGACGAAAACCTGGCGGCAGGATTCTGCCAGGGCCTCAAAGGCATGTTCAATATCGGGCTGCTGCATACCAGCCTGGACGGCCGGGAGGGACATGCACCCTATGCGCCGTGCACCCTGGATGATCTGCGTTCAAAAAATTACCAGTACTGGGCCCTGGGGCATGTACACAAGCAGGAAATCGTTTCGGAAGATCCTTTTGTGGTGTTCCCGGGGTGCATCCAGGGCCGCCATATCCGGGAAAGCGGTCCCAAGGGCTGTGTGGTCGTCACGGTTGAGGAAGATGCCGTCACACAGATGGAACCGGTGTCTCTGGATGTCCTGCGGTGGACCCTGACGGACATCGATCTGACCGATATGGAAGACCTCCGGGATGTCCTGGAAACCGTCCGGGAAGCCATTGAACAGGAACGGGCACAGGCGGAGGACAGGCCCCTGGCGTTGAGAATCAGACTGACAGGCGCCACAAATCTGTCTGATCACCTGGCTGCGTTTCCGGAAAAACTGGAACAGCAGATCAAGGCCCTGGGCGCTGAAACCGCCGGTGATGAGGTCTGGATTGAACGGGTTGAAAACAGGACCCAGGGAAAATATGATCTGGAAACCCTACTGGCAGAGGACACATCCCCGGGGCAGCTGCTCCGGGCCATTGTCTCAACCCCGGATGATCCGGATCAGATAAACGGTCTGGAAGACAAACTGGCGGAACTCCGGCAGAAAGTGCCGCCGGAAGCCTTTGGCACAGGGTCCATCCTGGATTTGAGCGACAGACAGGCCCTTGAGCGGATCACCAGGGAAGCCAAAAAAATGCTGATCGGCCGACTGCTGGCAGCAGGGGGGAAGAAATGAGAATCAACCGCCTGGACCTCATTGCTTTCGGCCGGTTTACAGACACATCCCTGGACCTGTCCCAGGGGGATCAAGGGCTGCACCTGATTTACGGGGATAACGAAGCCGGGAAAAGCACCTCATTGAGAGCGCTGACCGGCTGGCTGTTCGGTATTCCCGCCAGAACAGGCGACAATTTTGTTCATTCAAATCCACAGCTTCGGATCGGCGGGGAGTTGCAGCTCTCCACCGGAGAAACCATCGAATTTATCCGGAGAAAAGGGAACAAGGACACCCTGCTGGAATATGGAAGGGACGAGCCCCTGGATGAAACCCGGTTCAGGCGGTTTCTGCCGGCAGGGATCGATGAAACCGTTTTCACCCGGCTCTGGGGGATTGACCATGACAGACTGATTGCCGGCGGCCGGGAGCTGCTGGAACAGTCCGGGGATCTGGGCCAGGCGTTGTTCAGTGCGGCGGCCGGCACGGCCAATCTCCGGGATATATTGATGGAGATGCAGAACAGTGCCGTGGACATCTTCAAGCCCCGGGGGTCCAAAGCGGTCCTGAACAGTGCCATCTCAGACTATAAAGATGCGCTCAAAAGAATGCGGGAAGCCACCCTGCCGGTTTCCAACTGGAAAGCCATGCAGAATGATCTGTCCAGAATCACTAGGGCCATTGAAGCGGTGGAAGAAAAGATCGATGAAAAGAACAAACAGAAAAGCGCTCTGGAACGGATCAACCGGGTCAAAGGGGCCCTGGCCCAGCGGCGGAACTGTCTGGCGAAAATCGAGGCCCTGGGCACGGTCCTGCTGCTGCCCGAAGATTTTTCAGACCAGCTGAAAACCGCCGTACAAACGCTTCAAACCGCACTGGACGCAAAAGAACGTCTCGAGGCCAGACAAGATGCCCTGAATAAAGAATCCGGATCTTTGCGGGTCCGGGAGGATCTGCTGAAAAATGAAGATGCCATTTTACGGCTCTACAAAGAACTCGGTGCGGTTGAAAAGACCCTGGCGGACCGGCCCGGCCAGGATGGAAAACGGCGGCTGCTGCGAAATGAAGCTGAAACCCTGCTCAAGGGGATCCGGCCGGACATGGGTCTGGATGACGCCGATCATCTCAGGCCGTTTCTCAACAACAAAAAATGGATCTCGGAACTGGCCCGGGAAAAAAGTCTGCTGATCCAGAAACGAGACGGATACAACGCCGCAGTCAAGGATCTCCAGGACGAAATAAAATCGCTGGAAAGCAGACTGGAAACCCTGCCGCAAAAAGAGATCGATCTGACGGAGTTGAAAGCCGCCGTTGCCTCTGCACGCAAAGCCGGTGACATCGAGCAGCGCCTGAATGACATGACAACAAAGGCAGCCCAGGAAAAAGCCGCCTGCGAAAAAGAATTTGCCAGACTGGGGAACTTTCACGGGGATGCAGATACCCTGTTATCCCTGGGGCTGCCGGTTGCTGAAACCCTGGACCGGTTTGAAAAACAAACCGATGACCTCATGGAGCAGTCCAGAACCGCATCCCAGAAAAAACAGGAAACCGAAGCGG
>DATHSR010000091.1:0-5074 GCA_035464035.1 Desulfotignum sp.
TCGGGGGTAAGAAATTTTTTGGCCGCATTTTCATCCATTGCAGGCGTTTCCACATAATAAAACCGGGCCGCATCCGCCATTTCCACCAGGGTTTTGCTCCGGGGCTGAAGGGTTTCAATGACCTTATGGGTGAAGCGGTCATCAGCGGCGTCAATTTTTTGCTCCCAGAGAAGGGGCAGCAGGGACGGTGCCAGCTCAGATGCGGGCTTGGCCTGGATGTGTTTGGCGTTCAGGGCGGTCATTTTTTTCATGTCAAACATGGCAGCGGACCGGCCCAGGTGTTCCAGGTCGAATTTTTCGATCAGCTCTGTGCGGGTAAAAAATTCCTGGTCCCCGTGGGACCATCCCAGCCGCACCAGGTAGTTGATCACCGCATCGGCCAGATATCCCATTTTCCGGTATTCATCCACGGACATGGCCCCGTGCCGCTTGCTCAACCGGGCCTTGTCGGATCCCAGCACCATGGGCACATGGCCGAAGACCGGCAGGTCGGCCCCCAGGGCCTGGTAAATGAGGATCTGTTTGGGGGTGTTCACCAGATGGTCGTCCCCCCGGATGATGGTGTTGATGCCCATGGTCAGGTCATCCACCACCACGGCCAGGTTGTACATGGCAGACCCGTCCGAGCGCTGGATGATGAAGTCATCGATTTCACTGTTCTGAAAGGCGGTGTCTCCCTTGACGATATCTTCAACCACCGTGACCCCCTCTGCCGGGGTTTTCAGCCGGACCACCGTGCCGGCCGATGCCGCCAGGCCCAGGTTCCGGCACCGGCCGTTGTACATGGGCTTGCGCCCATTGGCCCGGGCCTTTTCCCGCATGGCATTGACCTCATCCGGGGTGCAGGAACAATGGTAGGCATGGCCGTTCTCCACCAGTTTTTCAATATAGCGGCCGTGAATATCTTTCCGCTGGGTCTGGAAATACGGGCCTTCATCCCAGTCGATTCCCAGCCATTCCAGGGCCTTTAAAATCGCATCCACCGATTCTTCTGTGGATCTGGCCTCATCGGTATCTTCAATGCGAAGGATAAATCTGCCATGGGTCTTTTTGGCGTACAGCCAGTTGAACAGGGCGGTCCTGGCGCCGCCGATGTGAAGAAATCCGGTGGGGGAAGGGGGGAACCGGGTGACAATGGGTTTCATATCATCTCCTTAAAATAGATCCATCTGTAAATTCGCGCCTTTAGGTACCATAAAACCGTCCAACAGGCAACACCTTAAATGCGGGGGCCCCGGACTTGCCCGTTTGTTTAGATCTTGACACACACTGGAAATTACGGTAATTAGGTTTGTTTATTATTATGGGATGCACCCGGCAAAATATAATATGAATTACAGTATACTTAGGAGAGACCCATGGCAGTACCAAAGCAGAAAAGCTCCAAATCGCGGGGCAGAAAAAGACGGACCCACTATAAAACCCAGGCCCCGACCGTGACGACCTGTCCCGAGTGCCAGGAACCCAAGCTTCCCCATACCGCCTGTCCGGAATGCGGGGCCTACAAGGACAGAAATGTGAAAACAGCGGACAAAGAGGATGTATCCGCGTCTTGAGGGCGTGCAAAAAAATCTTAAGGAACAGGTTTTTCCATGACCATTGAAACCAAAGTTAAAAAAATCATTGCAGAAAAAATTCCGGATATCGATATAGAAGATGTGGTGCCGGAAGCCTCTTTGATTGACGATCTGGGAGCGGACTCTCTGACCATCGTCGAGCTGATCATGTCCATGGAGGAAATTTTTGCCATTGAGATCGATGATGAGGCAGCCGAAAGCCTGGTGACGGTTCAAGATGCCATTGATTTCATCAAGTCCAAATCCTGAAGTGATTTAAAAGGAGACTTGCCATGGCAGGATCCATCATCATCGGCAGCGATCATGCCGGTTTTGAATTAAAGGAAAAGATCCGGAGGCATCTGGCTTCCAGTGGATACCGGGTGGAAGATGCCGGTACCTTCAGTGATGCGTCGGTCAATTATGTGGACGTTGGCAGAAAAGTGGCTGCTGCGGTATCCGAAGGCCGGTTTTTAAAAGGAATTTTGATTTGTGGTTCGGGCATCGGCATGTCCATGGCGGCCAACCGGTTCAAAGGTGTCCGGGCCGCATTGTGTGCTGATCTTCTCTCCGCCAGACTGAGCCGGCAGCACAATGATGCCAACGTTCTGGCCCTGGGTGGCCGGATGATTGGTGATGTGCTGGCCATGGAGCTGGTGGACACCTTTCTGGATACGGAATTTGAAGGCGGCAGACACCTGGACCGGATTCGGTCCATGGATGCCTGACCACCGGCAGATACGGGCCTGCCGGAAGATGACAAAGGCCTGACAGGCCGTGCCGGCCTGGAAAACAAGGAAAGGCATATGGCAGATCTTGTAACCAACGACCCAGAGATTGCTGCAATAATTGAAAAGGAAACCACCCGCCAGGAACAGGGGGTGAACCTGATCGCTTCGGAAAACACCGTGAGCCGGTCTGTTCTGGCGGCCCAGGGATCGGTGCTCACCAACAAATACGCGGAAGGGTACCCCTCCCGGCGCTATTACGGCGGGTGTGATTTTGTGGATCAGGCCGAAGACCTGGCCATTGCCAGGGCCAGAGCGCTGTTCAATGTCCCTTATGCCAATGTCCAGCCCCATTCCGGCTCCCAGGCCAACATGGCGGTGTATTTTGCCCTGCTGGATCCCGGGGACCGGATCCTGGCCATGGACCTGTCCCATGGCGGCCATCTGACCCACGGGGCTGCCGCCAGTTTTTCCGGCCGGCTCTTCAAGTTCGCCCATTACGGGCTGTCCGCCGATACGGAAACCATCGATATGAACCAGGTGGCGGATCTGGCCCGAAGGTTTTCACCCAAACTGATTGTGGCCGGCGCCAGTGCCTACCCCCGGATCATCGATTTCAAGGCCTTTGCCGACATCGCCGCATCGGTGAATGCCCTGTTCATGGTGGACATGGCCCATATCGCCGGTCTGGTGGCCGGCGGGGTGCATCCCACACCGGTCGGGCATGCTCATGTGGTCACCTCCACCACCCACAAGACCCTCCGGGGTCCCCGGGGCGGATTGATCCTGGGTTCGGACGATCTGGCTGGAAAAATCAACAGCCAGATTTTTCCGGGGATCCAGGGCGGCCCCCTCATGCATGTGATCGCAGCCAAGGCTGTGGCGTTCAAAGAGGCGCTGCAGCCCGATTTTGCAATCTATCAGCAGCAGGTGGTGAAAAATGCCGCAACCCTGGCGCAGACCCTCATGAACCGGGGATATAAACTGGTATCCAACGGCACAGACACCCATCTGGTTCTCATGGACCTGACGGACCAGGGCCTTTCCGGGAAAGAGGCGGAAGAACGGCTGGGGCGCGCCGGGATCACCGTGAACAAAAACACGGTACCCAATGACAAGAAAGGCCCGTTTGTCACCAGCGGTATCCGCATCGGGGTCCCGCTGATCACCTCCAGGGGAATGAGACAGGCGGCCGTCAGGCAGATCGCCGACATGATCTGTGACGTGCTCGATGATGCGGCTGCAGTGAGTCATACAGCAGCCCGGGTCAAAGACCTGTGCCGCCAGTATCCCCTTTATCCCGGAGAAAACTGATGGTGCCGGAACGGCCGTCATGGAATGACTATTTCATGGGGATTGCAGATCTGGTGGCCGGCCGGGCCACCTGTATCCGGCGCAAGGTCGGTGCCGTGCTGGTGAAAGACCGGCGGATTCTGTGTTCGGGCTACAACGGTGCCCCGGCAGGCGTGCCCCACTGCAAGGAGACCGGATGCCTGCGTCTTCAGCTGAACGTGCCCTCCGGCGTCAAACACGAACTGTGCCGGGGGGTTCATGCGGAACAGAATGTGATCATCCAGGCGGCGTATCACGGGGTCGCCGTGGCCGGCGCCGCGCTTTACTGTACCAACCAGCCCTGTTCCATCTGCGCCAAGATGCTCATCAATGCCGGTATTCGAGAGGTGTACTTCAGGGACGGATACGATGATCCTCTGGCCCTGGAGATGTTTGACCGGGCCGGGGTGGCGCTGTCTGAGCTGAAAGGACCTTTGTGAAATGAAATGCCCCTACTGCAAGACACCCAACACCCGGGTGGTGGATTCCAGGCCGGGAAAAATCGAGCTGGAGGTCCGCCGGCGCAGGGAATGTCAGGCCTGTTCCCAGCGGTTTACCACCTACGAAAGGGTGGAGCAGGTGCCGGTCATGATTATTAAAAAAGACAGCCGCAGAGAAGAATATGACCGGGAAAAAGTGCTCAAGGGTATCAAAAAAGCCTGCGAGAAGCGGGCCATCAGCATGAATCTCATTGAAGCCATGGTGGATGGCATTGAACGGGATCTGCGGGAAACCAATGAACGGGAAATATCCGCCAAAGTGGTGGGAGAGAAAATCATCCAGGCCTTGAAAAAAGTGGATGATGTGGCGTACGTCCGGTTTGCCTCGGTCTATCGGGAATTCAAGGATGTCACCGATTTCATACAGGAACTCAAGGACCTGCTCCACAAAGACGGAAGGTCCGGCGAACTGGACGGGATCGCAGAAATGTCAGATGACCGATAAGGACCATATGCAGCTGGCCCTGGCCCTGGCAGCCAGAGGTAAGGGATTTGTTTCCCCCAATCCCTGCGTGGGGGCGGTGGTGGTCAAGGACGGAAAGGTGGTGGGCAGCGGGTGGCACCGCGCCTACGGGGCAGCCCATGCGGAAGTTGAAGCCATCGATGATGCCGGTGATCATGCCCGGGGTGCGGATCTCTATGTGACCCTGGAACCCTGCAACCATTTCGGCAAGACCCCTCCGTGCACGCACAAGATATTGAAAGCCGGAATCCGGCGGGTGGTGGCGGCCTGCCCGGATCCCAACCCCGTGGCTGCCGGCGGGCTTGATTTTCTGGCTGAAAACGGCATACAGGTGACATCCGGTCTTCTCCAGGACCAGGCTGAAACCCTGATGGAAGATTTTCTGTGGTATGTGAGGCACGATCGCACCCCGTTTGTCATCCTTAAATGCGCCGCCACCCTGGACGGCCGCATTGCCACATCCACGGGGGAATCCAAGTGGATCACCTGTGGGGA
>DATHSR010000092.1:0-2604 GCA_035464035.1 Desulfotignum sp.
TCTTTTTTTTGAGGATGGGATTGTATGCCGCCGTCCTTTCCCGGCAGGTCTGCGGGTTGACCGCACAGTTAAGGGCCGAGTAGGTCTGCACCCTTCCCATACATCCCTCATGGCAGGAAATACAGGGCCGTATGGACCGGACATCGCTGCACATCACCTTGTTCACATAGTCCGGGTCAGCCAGCAGCGGACGGCCTAACCCGACTATGTCGCATACCTCATTTTTAACCGCTTCGGAGGCGGTCTCCGGGTTGTCCATCCGGCCGGCACAGATGACGGGAACATCAACGGACTCCTTCATCAGTTTCGCATAGGGCATGAACAACCCTTTTTTCTGGTACATGGGCGGATGGCTCCACCACCAGGAATCATAGGACCCCACATCCACATCCAGGCAGTCATACCCATATCCCACCAGGAGTTTTGCCGCTTCAATCCCTTCTTCGATATCCCGTCCTTTTTCTTCAAACGTCTCGCCCGGGAGTGCCCCTGACTTATAATCCTTGATAAAGCTTTTGGGGCTGTACCGGAGGGTGACCGGAAAATTCTCTCCACAGGTTTGTTTTATCTTTTCCACAACCTGTCTGGCAAATCGGAGCCGGTTTTCAAGAGACCCGCCATATTCATCCGTCCTGTGATTGAAAAAAGAGATGGCAAACTGATCGATGAGATAGCCTTCATGCACGGCATGGATCTGAACCCCGTCAAATCCTGCGCGCTTTGCATTGAATGCGCCCTGCCCAAACATGTTCACGATGTGAAGGATTTCATCGATTTCCATTGGCCGGCAGATCTTGTCCAGCCAGCGGTGGGGAATGGCAGACGGTGCCACGGGCGGGTATTCCCCCATGTTGGTGGGCACGGTGACCCGGCCGAACCCGCCGGACATCTGCAGAAAAATCTTTGCATCATACGCATGGATCCGCTCGGTCATCTCTTTGGCGGTTCGGATAAAGTGAACCGGGTTGTGGGTGGCGCAGGGCACATGGGGCATGGCATGCTTTTCGATCTCATTGTCCACAAACGTGACCCCGGTGATCAGAAGGCCGGTGCCTCCCTTTGCCCTTGCCACATAATAATCGATTCCCTTCTGGTTAAACGCGCCTTCTGTGTCGGAAAGCCCTAAGGGCCCCATCGGCGCCATGGCAAACCGGTTTTTGATCTCCAGTTGTCCGATTCGGACCGGCTCAAACAAATTGGCATATTGAATCATGCGGGCGCTCCTGTTCAGGTTGTCTGATGTTTATCAGGCCGCTGGTTTATCTGGGATGTGGCTGTGATGATCTGTTTGATTTTTTCCAGCAGCCCGGTTTTGTCGGCGCTGTCAAAGTCCTTGAGTATGGCAGTGATGGCGGCATCTTTTTCCGCTGTGATCTGGCGCAGGGTCAGCCGGCCTTTTTCAGTGATGGTCAGCAGCGTCACCCGTTCGTCATCCGGGTCCGGCTGCCGGGTAATGAACCCGTTCTGTTCCAGGCGTTTGGCCAGGCCCGTCATGTTGGCGTTGGGCACCAGCATGATTTTTCCCACGACACTGATTTTGTTCTGTCCTTTATCGGAGGATTCAAGGACCCGCAGAATATTGTACTGGGGAAAGGACAGGCCAAAGGGCTTGAAAACAGCGGAATGGGTTCTTTTGAAATTTTCCGCCGCCCGGACAATCGCCATCAGCACTTTTTCATCCAGGGTCAGGTCATTGCGGTAATTGGTTGGGGCCACGGTGGTCATGCTCCATTTTCGGGGTTGTAAGCGATGATATAAACCGGTATTATAAAAAAATTCAATCAGTTGCATAGCATATGGAACAAATATTCAATTTATTGATAATTTGTTTATTGACTATCAACTAATTGCCTGTTATTCATTAATGGATGAAAACTGCGGCCGTGTCAAGGAAAGATTGAATAGGGTCGGAACCGTGACCGGCAGAACAAAAACAGGGAGGAAAGCGCAATGACATCGTCTGAAACCCGGATTGTTAAAACCACCACCTGGTCTCCCGGGCCGGGGTGCCATGGGGGGTGCGGTGTGCTGGCCCATGTAAAGGACGGCAAGCTGGTGAAGATCGAAGGGGATCCGGACCATCCCATGAACCAGGGACGGCTGTGCGCCCGGGCCCTGGCCATGACCCAGTATATCGATCACCCGGACCGGCTCAGATCCCCCATGCGCCGGACCGGCAACAGAGGGGAGGACAAATGGGAGGCCGTCTCCTGGGAAGAGGCGTTTGACCTGATCGAGGAAAAAATGAACAAGATCCGGGAGGAATACGGCCCGGAAAGCATGGTGTTCAACGTAGGCACGGGCAGGGATATTTACGCCTGGATCTGCATGCTGGCCTATGCCTACGGCAGCCCCAACGTGATGTTCGGGCTGACCGGCCAGGCCTGTTATGGTCCCAGGCTTGCGGCCGCCATCACGGTCCAGGGTGATTTTGCCGTGTTTGATGCGGCCCAGTGGTTTGAAGACCGGTATGACCATCCCGGATACAAATTGCCGGAAACCATGATCATCTGGGGCTACAACATCCATGCCACCTGCCCGGACAACCTGTTCGGTCACTGGATCATCGACCTGATGAAAAAAGGCACCAAAATCATCTGCATC
>DATHSR010000093.1:0-8836 GCA_035464035.1 Desulfotignum sp.
TTGCTGCCGGACTGTCGGAGCCTCTGGCTTCCAGGCCGGCAGCAAGGGGTCCCCGCCCGGGGCGGCACTCTGCCAACCTGTCAGACCCTGAGAGTTCCAGACCGGCGGTCCAGTCCCCACCGGGGACGGTATGCTGCCCAAGCGGTTCACCCGCCGTTGGATAAACACCCGCATTGCCTGGGTTCTTTTTGCACAAAGGGATGCTTGAAAGGAAACGTGGTTTCGGGAAATGGGCAAACAGCAGGGGCCTTGAATGGTAAAGGATGGCCGGGAATCGCTTTTTTGATGTCCTGTTCTGCGATGAACTGAAAACATGATGATATGGGGCTGGTATTTTCCACGGCAATGTGGCAAGGTGAAACTCCGTAAAAATTTAAAAGGAGCCGGTAAAAATGAAGGTGATCCACTGGAAGGACTGTGAGGAAAAACAGATTGAAAAGTTCCCTTACCAAGGCAGGCAACTGGATGTCATCGGCACCAGCATCCGATGGCTCTCCCAGCATGGTGAGAATGACAGCGGGGTGCCGGAGTATGGGTTACGTTTTTTCACCATCCAGCCCGGAGGACAGATTCCCATCCACAACCATTTTTATCACCAGACCATGTATATTCTGTCCGGTGAATTTGAATGCTGGGAATTTGATGAAAAAAACGATGCGCTCAGGAAAAAGGTGGTGTGCGGACCTGGAACCGCCGTCTACATCCCGAGCATGCAGCCCCATGGCATGAAAAATATCACAGATCAGCCCGCCACATTTTTATGCTGCATCTGCAATATTTATGATGAAGAAGAGATCCTTTGACGCAGCCGGAAGATGGACTCGGGCAAGGGGTTCAGATCCGGTTGATGGGCACGTTGGCCAGCTGCGCCTCAAGGTATTCATCCATCAGCTCTTTGTATCTGTTTTCCGGAAAGTTGCGGCTGCAGGACCTGCAGCTGAAAAAAATCTTTGTTCAGGTCCGTCTGATGTAAAGCTCTCCGCCGCAGGCAGGGCATTTTTCTTTGATGTGCATGGTCTTTTGTTCCTTTTCAAACCAGTATAGAGAGTGTTCATATATTAATTTGACGGTTTTTTCAAATACCATCTGTCTTTTAAAGCTTGCCTGTTATGGCTGATTTGAACGGCAAGCCAACCACAGCTTAAAACGGGGAAACGTGTTTTGCCATGATTGAAAAATACCGAGTAAAAACAGCTGACCTAACCCGACAATGCCAGGATGATCCGTTTGATTTCACGACCACTGCCGACCTGGCACCTCTGGACAGTGTCATCGGCCAGCGCCGGGCTGTGGAGGCCATTCATTTCGGGCTGAACATGACGGGCCCGGGGTATCATATTTTTATCACCGGTTTTGAAGGCACCGGCCGGAATACCATCACCCGGGATATTCTGACTGCGTTTGCCAGAAAGCTGGATACGCCCCAGGACCTGTGCCTGGTAAATCATTTTGATGATCCCTACTGTCCCAAAGCCATGGAACTGCCCACCGGGTCGGCGGTGTTTTTTTCCCGCAAAATGGCCCAGTTTATCGAGACGCTGAAGGTTAAACTGCCCCAGGCGTTTGATCAGAAAACCTTTGTGGAAAAACAGGACCGGATAAAAAAAGGGTTTGCAGATACCCAGCAACGGCTCATATCCAAGGTGGAAACCTTTGCGGCCGGTCTGGACATCAATATTGTCCTGAACGAAGAAGGCTACCAGGCCATGCCGGTGAAAAACGGGCAGCCGCTGGATCCGGAGCAGCTCAAAGCCGAAGATCCGGAACTGCGGGCCCGTATTGACGAAAACCTGCGCCTGGTGCAAAAGCAGATGGAGGATGCGGTCAAACAGATCCAGCAGCAGGCGAAAAAGACCCAGGAGGCTTATGAGAACCTGGTGGAGAAAACCGCCGGCACGCTGTTTGCCCGGGAAATGGAACCGCTGTTCGCCGATTTCAGTGACTGTCCCCAGGCCCGCCGGTTCCTCAACGATGTCAAAAAAGACATGATGGACAATCTTTCAATGCTGCTCAGTCTGCTGGACCCTGAAACAGACCAGGAACATGAAACCACCGGCATGTCCGGGTTTCTGGATAAGCGGTACCAGGTCAATGTGCTGGTGGACCGGCGGGAAGAACAGGGGGCGCCGGTGATTTTTGAGCCGGCCCCCACCTTCCAGAACCTGTTTGGAAAAATTGAAAAAAAACCGGTCCAGGGGATGGGGACAACCGACTTCACCATGGTACAGGCCGGATCTCTGCTGCGGGCCAACCAGGGGTTTCTGGTCCTGGAAATCGATGCGCTGCTGCGAAGTTCCGTGGTCTGGGAAACCCTGAAAACAACCCTGCAGAACAAGAAACTGTATATTCAGGATCCGCCGGATCAATCCGGCGCTGCCATGGCTTCTTTGCGGCCGGATCCCATCGACCTGGATGTCAAGGTGATTCTGGTGGGCGGATATCCTATTTTCCGGATCCTCCAGGGGGCGGATCCCAAGTTCAACAGAATTTTCAAGGTCCGGGCTGATTTTGATCATGAAACCGAATTGACCCGGGAAAACCTGCTCAACTATGCCCGTTTCATTGCCCATGCCTGTAAAGAAGAAACCCTGCTTCCCTTTACCCCCTGCGGCGTGACGGCCGTGGTCGGTTACGGCAGCCGCATGGCTGAAAGCAAACACAAGCTGTCGCTGCGGTTCGGCCGGATCCTGGACCTGCTCAAAGAGGCCGCCTATTGGGCCGGCAGAGACCAGGCAGCGGCTGTGTCCGCCCAACATGTGGACCAGGCCCTGAAGGCATACCGGTTCCGGCATAACCTGTATGAGGAAAAGGTCCAGGAAAAATATGATGATCATTCCATACTCATAGACCTGGAAGGGTCGGTGGTGGGGCAGGTCAACGCCCTGGCGGTTTATCAGATCGGGGATCTGGTGTTCGGCCGGCCTTCCCGGATCACGGCGGAGTCCTATATGGGAAAGCCCGGTATCATCAACGTGGACCGTGAAGCAGACCTTTCCGGTCAGACCCATGATAAAGGGGTGATGATCATTGCCGGTTTTCTGGGGCGGATGTTTGCCCAGAATTATCCCTTGAGCGTGTCAGTGAGCATCACCTTTGAGCAGAGTTACAGCGGCGTGGATGGTGACAGCGCCTCCTCCACGGAGCTGTATGCTGTTTTGTCCAGCCTGTCCGGACATCCCATCCGCCAGGGAATTGCGGTCACCGGGTCCGTGAACCAGAAGGGACAGATCCAGGCCATCGGCGGTGTCAATGAGAAAATTGAAGGGTTTTTTGATGTGTGCAACGGCCGGGGACTGACCGGTGACCAGGGGGTGATGATTCCGTCCACCAATATAAAGAACCTGATGCTCAGAAACGATGTGGCGGCAGCGGTGGATCAGGGAAAATTCCATATTTTTCATGTGTCGACCATTGAACAGGGAATCGAGGTGCTGACCGGCGTGCCTGCGGGCCTGGCCGATGACAATTTCCTTTTTCCGGAAAACACGGTGTTCGGCGCGGTCCAGGCCAAACTCAGAAGGTTCCATGACCGTACTACTTTGAAATCATAAACGGTTTTCCGGGATTGTCTAAATCAGGTTTCGGCTGTCCGGCCCTAAAAAACTTTTGGGTTGACAAAAATGGAATTTCTATCAATGTTATTAATGCACCCACAGCCTTTTTTCCATTAAGGCGCAGTGACAAATTGGAGGTGCAGATTTATCAGGGGTGCGATGTTATCAAATAACCTTAAAAAAAAGGAGGCCTATGATGCCAGCTGTTGGAGAGACCTACAAATGTGAAATATGCGGAAATGTGGTGGAAGTGAAGGAAGCAGGAGAAGGTGAGCTGGTCTGCTGCGGACAGCCCATGGAAAAACAGTAGCAGGTCATTGCCTTTGACCCGTAATTGAGGCTGCCGGCGCAGAGAGAGTTAATTCTTTGCGCCGGTTTTTTACCTCTTTTAAAGGGTCAATCAATGAACGGAGCCAGCATATAGAGGATATCGCTCTCCCGGGAGGGGTAGGGGGCCATGATATGGTCCTGCCGGAGCTTTCTGACAGAAGTTTTGTCAATCATCGCCTGTTTAAAGGCGTTGACCAGGCCGGTGGTATGATCCCCCAGAAAATGGGCCCCCAGGATATGGCCGGTTTCATCCACCAGGATTTTATAGGCGGCGTGTTTCATGCCGATCCGCTGGTACGTGGGCCAGCCCAGATCCGTATCATAACTTTTCCAGTACGGTGTGTTTTCTTCCCGGAGAGTGTCTTCGGTTTTTCCCACCATCCCCAGCTGGGGATAGGTGAACAGGACGGCGGGCACGGCCGTATAGTCCATGACCGGCAGATCTGTGCCGTTTTCAAGGGCCATGACGGCCCGGGCCGCCACATGGGCTTCCATGTCCGCCACCCGGGCCAGCATCACGGTTCTGGCACAGTCGCCGATGGCAAAAACGGTGGGAATCGAGGTCCGCATGGACGCGTCCACATCGATCCCTTTTTTTGATGCGGCAATACCGGCGGCTTCCAGGCACAGTGGTTCAATATTGGGCATTCGTCCGGCACTGTTGACCACCAGGTCCACTTCAAGGGGCGGTCTGGATTCAAAATCAACGGTATACCCCCCTTCTTTTTTCGACACCCCTGAAACCGTCACCCCGGTATGCACCGAAATGCCGTCTGCTTCGGAGGCTCGGACCAGCTGCGTCACCATGTCCTTGTCAAAAGGGCCTAAAGGCCGGTCAGCGGTTTCAAGGATATGGATGTTCCCGCTGCGGCTGCCGAGCCGGGCCGCAAAATGGGCAAATTCAAAAGAGATAAATCCGCCGCCGATAAAAGCGATGCGCGGGGGCAGCACGGTGAGATCCAGAAACGCATCACTGGTGATCAGGTGGCCGGCCCCTTCAATGGGCAGTTTTCCCGGAATGGCGCCGGCAGCGATAATCACATAACGGGTTTTATAGGTATTGTCTCCGATTCGCAGAACCTGTGCATCCACAAATTGTGCCTGGCCGGGCAGATAGATGATGTCACTGCCTTTGAGACCGGCAAGGGTGCTTTCGGGAATTTTAGAGGTAAATCGGTTTTTCTCCGTTTGAATCTGCTCCCAGCTGAACCGGGGCGGTTCCGTGATCCCTTTTCCCAGCAGATGGCGGCTGCGGGCCACGGTTTCCATGGTTTCATAAAACCATTTTTTCGCCTGACACCCCCGCAAGGCACATACCCCGCCGGGTGTTTGGCTGTTTTCAGCAATGGCCACACGATATCCCTCGGCCGCCAGGTCATGGGCGGCGGTCTGCCCGGCTGTGCCGGTGCCGATCACAATAACATCAAATGATTCCATAATACTCCTTTTAAAGAAAAAACCCGGTGGAGCCGGAAAGGGCCGCACCGGGCAGGGTACGCTGGGGTGGCAGTCATGAATGCCCGGCAGGCGGCCGGTCAGGTCCTGCTAACTTTCAATGACCCCGGCCCTGACCCCTTTCAGGTAATTCATGCAGTAATTGTCATGGCCCAGCAGCATATCCGCTGTCTTGATGGTGGCCATGATTTTTTTATCCAGCGGATCGATAATGGCCGAATCCATGCCGGCGGCCATCATCAGGGTGACAAAGGTCCGATTGATGATGTGCCGTTGGGGCAGGCCGTAGGAAATGTTGGACAGGCCTCCGGTAATGTGCACCTCCGGATATTTCGCTTTGATGGCCCGGACCGCATCCAGAACCATCATCCCCTTGGTGATGTCGGTGGAAATAGGCTGTACCAGAGGGTCCACATAAATGCTGGCGGTGGGGATCCCGATCTTGTTGAGCTCCGCCACCAGTGTGTCGGCCCGGCCCACAATGTCGTCTGCGGATGCCGGCATGCCGCCGTCATCCATGCACAGGGCGATCACCTTGCATGCCTTGCCTGTCAGAAACGGGATCATGGTGTCAAACCGTTCTTTTTCCAGGCTGATGGAGTTGATCATGGGAATCTTTTCCACCATGGCAAAAGCCATTTCAAGGATGGCGGGATCCGGGCTGTCCAGGGCCAAAGGGACGGTGGCGATGGGCTGGATGGTTTCCAGCAGCCATTTCATGTCTGCCTCTTCATGGCCGATTCGGGCTCCGGCATTCACGTCGATAAAAGCGGCCCCGGCCTGCTGCTGTTTGGTGACATCGTCGATGATGTACTGGGCATTGCGTTCCGCCACAGCGGCCTGTACCAGTTTTCTGGAGGTGTTGATGCGTTCTCCGATTACTTCAAACATGAGGGTCTCCTTATTGCTGTCCCGTTATTTGACCAGGGATTTTGCCAGTTTGGCAGCGGAGCCGGCATCGGCGGCAAACCCGTCCGCACCGATATCATCGGCAAATGACTGGGTGACCGGGGCGCCGCCCACCAGAATTTTTACCTGATCCCGCAGCCCTGCTTCCACAATGGCATCGATGGTCTGTTTCATCATGGGCATGGTGGTGGTCAGCAGGGCCGACAGGCAGACGATCTGGGCATTGGTGTCCTTTATTTTGGAAACAAACTCTTCGGGCGGGATGTCCACACCGATGTTGTTCACCTGCATGCCCGCACTTTCCATCATCATGGCCACCAGGTTTTTGCCGATGTCGTGCAGATCGCCCTTTACCGTGCCGATGAGAACAGAGGCGCGTGCAGATCCCTCACCTTCGGCAAGGAGCGGTTTGAGAATGGTGACGCAGCTTGCCATTGCATGGGCCGCCATCAGCACTTCAGGAATAAACATGTCGCCGCTTTCCATTTTTTCTCCCACAATGTCCATCCCGGCGATCAGTCCGTTGTTGAGGATTTCGTTGGCAGGGACATTCTGGGCCAGGGCGTCATTGACAAGGCGGGTGAGTTTGGCTTCATCACAGGCAACCAGTGCTTCGATAATGGCGTTAAAATCAGTCATTTTTTTCTCCTTTATTGGTTTTTGCGTTTTTCAACAAAATCGGTCAGTTCCTTTTCGATATCCGGATTGATCTCCGGTCGTTCATAGGCGGCCAGGCGCTGGGCCACTTTGTCTTCGGCCACCTGAACAATATGCTGTCTTCCAGCTTTGGTCCAGGCATCCTTGTTTTTCCGGCTCATCAGGGACGGCATGTAAAACTCAGTCCGGCAAAGCTGAAATGTTTTGGGGTGGGTCAGGTACTGGCCGCCGATTCCCACCTGCTTGATGACATCCAGGCCGATGGCCTCATCTGTCAAAGAAACGGGTTTAATCATATTTCTTACCATACCACATAGTTCTTCGTCCACCAGAAATTTTTCAAAACTCATGGCGATGTAAGATCCCAGGATCCCGCAGGCATGGAGAATGAAATTGATACCGCCCCTGGTTGCAGTGGCAAGTGCCAGGGCAGATTCCGCACCGGCCTGGGCATCGACGCACAGGGCATCGGTGAGCCCGCCGCCGGATCTGGATGGAAGATTGTAGAACCGGGCCATCTGGGCCACCAGATGGATGTTTTTGGACAGTTCCGGCGCACCGATGGACAGAGCCCCGGTTTTCATGTCCATGGCCGACGAGGTGGAGCCGTAAACAACCGGGGCGCCTGGACGTACCAGCTGGGCCAGGGTGATACCGGCCAGGATTTCCGCATTCTGAAGGGCCAGAACCCCTCCCAGGGTCACCGGCCCGGAACCGCCGGCCATGATCAGAGAGGCCACCACACAGGCCTGGTTGTGGCGGGCCAGTTCAATGAGAGATCCGATCATTTCATCGGAGAACTGCAGCGGAGACAGGGAGTTGATCAGTGAGACGGACACGGTTTTGTCCATGATGTTCTGTTTGCCGCCCCAGAGAATGCCGGCCATCTCTATACCGTCCAGGGCCCCCTGACGGGATACCGGGCTGCCCATGAACGGCTTGTCGCACAGAAGCATGTTGGAAAGGTTCAGGTCCAGGTGGACGGTCTGGTGGGGCATGTCTGACGGTTCCACCATCATCCATCCGTTCATGTCGATATACGGCGAGGTCTGGATCAGTTTGCAGAAGTTGTCATAGTCTTCCATGGTGGCCTGGCGCTCATTGCCGTTGGCATCCATGACAAACGGGGCCCCATATCCGGGAAGAAACACAAAATCATCTTCACCGATCTCCACGTTTTTTTCAGGGTTTCTGGCATGGACGGTGAACCGTTGGGGTGCGGTTTCCAGGGCTTTCTGAACGGCGGATTCCTCAAAGAAAACAGTGGTGCCTGACACCTCGAATCCATTGTCTCTGAAAATCTCAAGTGCTTCTTTGTCATTAAAGGCCACCCCGGTGGTCTTCAACAGATCCATGGCAGCGTCATGGATCTTTTCCATGTCCTGCCGACTCAGTTCCTGCATGCGGTCATACATGATGGGTTCCTCCTTTGTGGACATGATTGTCCGGTTATTCGTTTTATGGTTATGGATGCTCAATTTTTCTGTATTCGGTCAATATTTTGAACAGGCCAAACAGGCGCAGCAGAAATATGAGGGGGGTAAGCCTGCGGAAAATCAGAAAACCAGGTGGGGGGATCAAAAGGGTTGGGTATAACCGCATGTCGGGTCATAGAAAAGCCTCCTGGGGTCATTTTCAAATCGGATGTCCGGGCTGGCAAAACAGCGCGTCTGTCTGGATTTGAATATGCAGGATTGGTGCCAGTATCTTTTTTGCCTTAATCAGCGGGAAAATTTTGTGTCAACAGGTTGCTATCATGGATATTACCGCACTTCATAACGCCGGAAAACCCCGGGAAATCAACACAGGAGAAAGAAAAATTATTTTCTTTTTAGTGCGATTTTAAGAAAATAATTTTTCAATTGAAAAATTATTTTCTTAAAATCGCACTAAAAAGAAAATAATTTTTCTTTCTCCTGTGTTGATTTCCC
>DATHSR010000094.1:0-11250 GCA_035464035.1 Desulfotignum sp.
TGCTTCCCATTTTTCAATATCAGACAGGTGAGACATGATTAACCTCCAAATTTTTCGATCATGGGTTGGCAATGGATGACCGCTGACAGCAGGCGACAGCCATCAGTGTGATACCGGATTATCTTTCACACAGTTCCACCAGCACACCGGATGTGGCCTTGGGGTGAAGAAAAGCGATCTTTGCGCCGCCGGCCCCTTTTCTTGGGGTTTCATCAATGAGCTGTATCCCTTTTTCCTTGAGCTCCGCCAGGGCCTGTTCGATATTTTCCACCCGGAACGCCACATGCTGGATGCCCTCGCCCTTTTTTTCGATATACTTGGCAATGGGTCCGTCCGGCGCGGTGGATTCCAGCAGTTCCACCTCGCTTTCCCCCACCGGCAGAAACGCGGTGGTGACTTTCTGCTCGGCCACGGTTTCCGTTCCCTGCATTGAAAGGCCCAAGGCATCGGTCCAGAAATTTTTTCGTCCCTCGATACTGTTCACTGCAATGCCCAGATGGTCTATCTTCAGTATTTTCATCTTTTCTTCCCCCTCTTTTTATGCACCCGTTGGCCCAAATTGATTCATAACCCCTATCTATAGTGGGATCTCCGGCTGAAAGTCAACCCTAATTGATTATAATAGAATACTAATTAAAATCAGGGGATAGCCTTGACTCCTGAGCCGGATACCGCTATACAATCCTTACATTTCAATCTCAGCGCAGAAAGATTATACATTCATGGACCGTCAAGCCCTGGCCCGATACTTGAATACCCCTTTGGCCATCGGCAAAAAAACCATTGACAACCGGATGGTGCTGGCTCCCATGGCGGGGATCGGGCATGTGGCTTTCCGGGCGCTGGTGACGGAAATGGGCGGATTCGGACTGCTGTTCACCGGCATGTGTTCCGCCAGGGCGGTTCCCCATGAAAATCCGGCGATATCTCCGGTGTTTTGCTGGCGCAGGCAGGAACTGCCGCACACGGTTTGCCAGATCTTCGGGGCTTTGCCCGATGAAATGGCCCGGGCAGCCCGCCGCATTGAACAGGAGGGGTTTTTCGGGGTGGACCTCAATTTCGGCTGCGCCGTGACCGCCATCTGTAAAAGGGGCTGCGGGGCTGCATTATTGAAAACCCCGGATCATGCCGTCCGTATTGTGGCTGCGGTCAGAGACGCGGTAAAGGTACCGGTCTTTGTCAAGTTCCGTACCGGGTGGTCCGATGATCCGCAATTTGCCGCTGACATGGCACGACGATTTGAAGACGCGGGTGCAGATGCACTGACCTTCCACCCCAGGGTGGCCCCGGACCGCCGAAACCGCCCTCCCAGATGGGACGCCATCACCCGGGTGAAAGCCTCGGTCGCCATTCCGGTTTTCGGCAACGGCAATATTTTCACCATCCGGGACGGTATTGACGTGCTCACCCGGACCGGATGCCACGGCCTGGCCATCGGGCGCATGGCAGTGGCCCAACCGTGGCTCTTTGCCCAATGGACCCAGGGCAAAGCGGTGACCGATACCATTTATCATGCCACGGCCCTGCGCATGCTCAAACTGCTGGATCATCACTATCCCCCGCCCTTCAACCTGAAGCTGTTCAAAAAATTTGCCCCGTATTTCTGCGCCAATTTCAAATTTTCCCTGTCCCTGCTCAAACAGATGAACCAGGCAGACACCATGGAAGCCCTTGAAGATGCCATCAACAACCTGTTGATCCCCTGCCCGGAAACCCTGTCGGTCCCGAACCTGAGCCTGTTTGTCTGAACCGGACGACGCTCACTTTCAGGCACTGTTCCGGGCAAAGGCCCCGGTTACAGGCCCAGTATGCTCAACCCCTCTTCCAGTTCAAAATAGGGCTTGATTTCATACTGGTATCCGGGCACGCCGAAATAGATGGCCAGGCTTTCGCCGATGGCCTGAAGCCCTTCGGCCAGACGGCTGTTTTCCAGTTCATAATAGGTGATGGAATGCATACCCGACCGTTTGCTGGCCGAAATATAAGGCCCTTTTTTGATTATGAAATCAGGCAGGGCCGGGGCCTTGAGATACCGGTTGGCGATCTCCCTTGTACTTTCCGGGGGATAGGTGACATTGGAAATGATAATCATGATCTGCCTCCACATTATTTGTTGCTGACAAAAAAATCCTCGATCATATTTCTTGATTTCAGGTCATTGCCGTAGGCGGCGGCAGCCGCCTTGTCTTCAAATTCAGACACCTGGATAAGGTACCAGGTTTTACCGCCGCCGGCGGTCAGTTTTATCCTTGCATCAATGCCCTGCAGCTTGAGGGTTCTGACATACTGATCTGCATGGGCCTCTTTTAAATACGCAGCCACCTGGATGGTAAAGGGTTTGAAAACACTTTTTTCCATGACCGCCTGGGTTTCCGTCGCCGGCGCAGGGACCCTAAGGTAAGAAATGGTATGGTACATAAAGATCCCCAGTCCCAGGCACAGCATCGCCATGATAGCGGTTTTCATATAAAACCGCCACTGTTTCTGTTTTTTTATGGCAGCCGTGAACCGGCCCAGAATAAAACCGGTCCTCTCCCAAACGCCCGCAGAAACGCCCCGGACCTGACGGCCCAGTTTTCCGATACCCGTCGACACGGTTCCAGCCAGACCCGTACCCTCTGGCAGACGGAGGGGCGGTTCAACAGGCGTTCCAAAAGATTCCAGGTCCTCTTGAGCCAAAGGCATCGCAAACCGGCCCAGGGTCTGCTCCGGCTCACCGATAAGGGTCTCAATATCCTGCGGATAATTTCTTTTCTGTTCCGGCAACTCCCCGGCCCTGGCAAACAGCTGTCTGGCGGAAAAATCCATCCGCCCCAGGTCCAGAAAAATCCGGGTCAGCAGCGGCGCTATCTTCGGGTTTTCACAATGGGCATCGGCCAGGCAGGTAAGCAGATCCTGTTCCTGTATCGTTGCGGTGCTGTTTCCGCAAAACTGCTCAAGCCAGAGCGCCGCCACCGCTTCATCACCGGGGTCGGCTGCCAGATGCACCAGGACGGCCTGCCCGAAGGCCTCTTTTTTTCTGCCGGATGTCAAGGAAAACCGGGCCAGGGACCCGGTGATCATGGATTGTATTTTGGCAGACCGCAAAGGAGATATTAAAAAAGAGTCGAATATCCGAACCGCCTGAAGGTACTTTTTTTCAGCCTTGCTGGGAATGGCCGTCCGCTCCCAGACTTCCGCCTCCCGGATCAGTCTGCCGATCATCCTGGCGCCGGTCAGGTGCAGCAGCATGCCGATTGCCAGATAACTGAAAACGGCCATGAAAAAAAAGAGTAACGCCGGGCTGATGCCGGGAAAAATGCGGCTGAGCCAGGGCATGAAATAAACCCAGACAGGCACTGCCGCCAGGGCGGTCAACCAGAGCCGCACCCCGATATTTCGCATGCCCCGGATCATGGGGTTTTTTCTCCACAAAGGGACTGACCCCTTTTCACGGCAATGACGATACCCGGCCGGGGGTCCCGGGGAGAGATCCGGCATCCGGTTTCCGGGTCGATCTTTTCAAACCGGATGTTTTCAGGAATTGGGAAATTTCTTTCCGGTTCTCCCGCCAGGGCCTGGATCATGAAATCCGCCCAGATGGGTGCCGCCCCCCGCCCACCGGTAATGCCGACACCATTGGCATCTTCCAGTCGCTGCTGGCGGTCGAACCCCACCCACACCGACGTGCACAAAGCCGGGGTAAACCCTGTAAACCAGGCATCATTGTAATTGTCTGTAGTACCGGTCTTTCCGGCACAGGGACGGGTAAACCCCTGTTCTCTGACACGGCGGCCGGATCCGGTGTCCACCACCGCTTTCATCATATCCACCACCTGATAGGCACTCGCCGGGTCCAACACCTGCCTATCCTGGACGATATGTTCAAAAAGGATCCGTCCAAAGGCATCTTCCACCCGCCAGAACAAAAACGGTTCATGATGTTTTCCCTGATCGGCAAATACGGAAAATGCCGCCGCCATGTCAACGGGGGTGATACCAGCCGTACCCAGGGCAATGGAAAAAACATTTTCCAGCGGACTTTTGATGCCGCAATCGCGTGCCGTTTCCACCACCGCCTTTGGGCCTGTGACCTGAACCAGCTGGGCGGCAATGGTGTTCACCGAATGGGTCATGGCGGTTTTCAATACCATATCCCCCCTGAAACCGCGTTCAAAATTTTTGGGCTGCCAGTCCGGAGCCCCGACGACCGGAATGGTCACCGGCTTGTCGGTCATCACCGTTCCCGGATGCAGTCCGGCATTCTGGAATGCGGTATAATATAGAAAAGGCTTGAACCCGCTGCCGGCCTGGCGCCGGGCACTGGTGGCCCGGTTGAATTCGCTGTGGAAATAGTCCCGCCCCCCCACCATGGCACGGATCGCACCGGTAGCCGGTTCAATGGCCACCAAAGCTCCCTGGGGTCTGAGGGGGTGATGGGCGGAAATTCCCATCTCGTCATCCAGTCTGTCAAGTCCCCTTCGCAACGCCTCTTTTGCCAGTTCCTGGAGCTGGGTATCCAGGGTGGCATACACCCGGATACCGCCCTTGTATACCACATTCTCACCATAGGTTTTGACCAGCTCCCTGACCAGGGCATCCAGAAAATAACTGCCGCTTCTGGCATCTTTTTTCGCCTGGTTCAACACCGGTTTTTCCGCGGCTGCCCAGGCGGCCTGTTCCCTTGAAATAACACCGGTTTCTACCATCCGATGCAGGACCACATCCCGCCGGTTCAAAGCCCGTTCATAGTGAAAAAACGGATTATAGGCAGACGGGGATTTAGGCAGCCCTGCAAGCAGGGCCGCCTCCGGCAGGGTCAGTTCGCCGGCGGATTTTCCAAAGAATGTGTTGGCCGCTTTTTCAACCCCCTGGGCACCGGCGCCGAAATGAATCTGATTGATATAGACCTCCAGAATATCCTCCTTGGTATGGGTGGCTTCGATTTGAAAAGCCACCAGCAGTTCCTTGAATTTTCTGGAGAAGGACTGCTCAAAGGAAAAAAACAGATTTTTTGCCAGCTGCTGGGTAATGGTGGAAGCGCCTTCCACCCTGCCGGATTCAAACAGGGTCACATACAGCGCCTTGAGCGTACGCAGCTTGTTGATGCCGTGGTGCTGGAAAAACAGATGATCTTCGGTTGCCACAATGGCATTGATAAAATCAGCAGAGATCTGGTTCAATGGAACGCTTTCCCGCTCTCCCAGGCGCATCACCACCTGGCCGGATGAGCCGTAAACCAGACTCTGGGGCGTCTCAATGATCCGGCTTAAATCCCGGGGCAGTCTGGGCAGGTCAGATACCGTATGAAACACCAGCAGCATGAAAACGATAATGCCTGTGGAAAACAGTATCAAGCCCGAAAAGAAAACAAACCGGATGACCTGCCATATGCCGGGAGCAACCCTCATGAATGGGCCCCCTTGAGAACCAGCCCCAGCTGCCATACGGCCCATTCCGTGGCCTTGACAAACAGTACCCGGGTCTGCCCCTGGTGGCTGAGTTCAAACCCCAGCTGGATAAAACCGCCCTGGGCTTCATTCCAGATTCCCACCCGCAGAATCGTTCCATCCTGATCCAGGAACAGGTCCGTATCGGGCAGCAGATCAGGGATCATTTCAGCCGGCAGTTTGAAAACCGCAGCAAAAAACCGCTCCGCCGGATAAATGCGGCCGGAAAAACCGTCAAATGCCTCCAGCCGCCCCGGTTCCAGGTATTGTTTTTCCTCTATGGCCGCAAGAATGTCCTGTTTGAGATCAATCTGATGGATCACCCGGTTCTCTGCATTGATAAAATATATTTTCATCCCGTTTTTCAGGCCTTCGCAGAAAATCCGGTCGGTGACGTTGCCGTTAAGCAGCCAGATCAGCCGGGCCGGATCCATGATCTGCCGGGCATGGGTCAAGGATAAGGACCGGTAAAGCCGCTTGAAATGGGTTTTATCCAGGGTCACCCATTCACCGGGTATCAGGCGGTCGGCGATCCCGGAAAAAGAGTCAGCCTTATGGGCGAATTCACTGGTATCACTTTTCCGGTCAATGATTTCACTCAAGGCTTCATGGGCGGTGAGGGTATCACGTCCCAGTTCCCAGACCGCCCCCGTTTCAGGCCGGGCCTGATTGGTGGAGGACAAATATCTTCCCAGCAGCCGCTCGCCCCAGTCAAAACGGAATTCGGAAAATACCAGCATTGCCGACATGATCAGTACACCGATATTCAGAAAAGAGACCGTCCGTTTCAACCGTTCCCGGCATTCAACCGGTTCATACCATTTGGGAATCATAATGGATCAGGCTTCGGTAAAATCAATGGGCGGGGTTTTAATAAACGGCCTGAAGACTTTCTTGTTGTTTGCTTTGCTGTAGGCCTGATCCGGACTGATCCAGCCCTTTTTATAGAGCCCCATGATGGCATCATCCAGAAGCTGCATGCCGAACTGTCTGCCGGTCTGAATCATGGAAGGAATCTGGTGGGTTTTGCATTCCCTTATGAGATTCCTTACCGCCGGGGTCGCCACCAGGATTTCCATGGCCGCACACCGCCCTTTCTGGTCAATCCGCTTGAACAGCACCTAGAACACCACGGCCCGAAGTCCGTCGGAAAGGGTGGACCGGATCTGCGCCTGCTCCAGGGACGGGAAGACCTCGATGATCCGATCCACGGTTTTGGCTGCGCTGGCGGTATGGAGCGTGCCGAAAACCAGGTGGCCGGTGGCCGCCGCTTCCACAGCAAGGGAAATGGTTTCCAGGTCCCTGAGTTCGCCCACCAGAATGATATCCGGATCCTCACGCAAAGCCCCTCTCAGGGCTGCGGAAAACGTCCGGGTATGGGTGCCGACCTCCCGGTGGTTCACAATGCAGTGATGGCTTTGATGAACAAATTCTATGGGATCTTCCACGGTAATAATATGGTCTTTCCGGGTTTTGTTGGCCTGATCGATAATCGCCGCCAGGGTGGTGGATTTACCGGAACCGGTCGGACCGGTCACCAGCACCAGTCCCCGGGGAAGATCCGCCAGCCTGGAGACCACCGGGGGCAGCCCCAGCTCCGCCACCGTGGGAACACGGGAGGGAATTTCCCGGAAAACAGCTGAAATTCCGTTCCTGTGCATGAAATAATTGGCCCGGTACCTGGCCAGTCCCGGAATTTCATATCCAAAATCCACATCCCCTGTTTCTTCAAACACTTTTATCTTTTCTTGGGAGGTGATTTCATACAGCAGGTTCCGAAGTCTGTCTGAGGTGAGCGGCTCAGACCTTGTCCGCTCGATATCCCCGTGAAGTCGAAGGGCCGGCGGCTGGCCAGAGGACAGATGGAGATCAGATGCCCCCTGATCGTGCATGAGTTTAAAAAGCGCATCAATCTGTGCCATTCATGCCCCCTGTGCCCGCAGACCATCGTCCCCTGGCGGGACAAGCCTGATCGTCACCCGTCACGGCAGGCAGAAACGCAAGGGGTTAGGCCCGGCTGATAAATCTGAGGGTGGCATCGGTTTCATCGGCGGCCTTGTTTTCGCCCTTGGTCATTTCAAGCAGCTTTGCGTGGGATTCCAGAACCGAACTGATCTGCATTTCCAGTTGAATCCGCTGGCGTTTGAGCTCCATGATATCGCTGTGCAGCTGGGAAAGCCGTTTATGGGCGCGGTTCAAAATTTTTTCCGCCTCCACCTGGGCGCTGGCAATGATGACCTGGGCCGATTTCTTGGCATTATCCTTCATCTGTTCCAGCACGGTCTGGGACTGGATCATGGCATTTTTCATGGCGTCTTCCCGTTTCCGGTATCCCTGATTTTCCACGTCCAGGCGCCTCTTTTCTTCGGTCAGTTTTTCAACGGCCCGGTCAAGGGTTTCCAGCTGGGCTGCCACATCTTCCAGAAACCCATCCACCTCCTGGATGTCAAACCCTCTGAACCGGGTTTTAAACTCTTTCTGCCGGACCACCAGAGATGTAATTCCCATACCCAATCCTTTCCTGTCGTTAGATGGTTACAATACCATGGACCGCGCCAGCCCGTGAAGCGTATTTACCACAAAATTCTGAAGAAATATAATGGCCAGTATCACCACAATGGGAGAGATATCGATGCCACCGAAATTGACCGGAAGCCTTTTTCTGATCTGGTAAAACACCGGTTCCGTGACATTATTGATAAACCGGACAATGGGATTGTAGGGGTCCGGATTCACCCAGGAAAGGACCGCACCGGCAATGACAATCCACATGTAAATCGTCAGCCCATAATCAAGAATCACGGCAACCGCCGTCAAAAAATTGGCCAGTACAAACATTCACACACCCTTTCACGTTTGGTTTTTCCTTTGGCTTGTTATCAGGCAATCAGATAAAAATCAAGTTTTTTTGCCGGGTTAACCGTGCACCATCCATGGAACCCCACCCCAAGTTTCCAAATGGAAACCCGGTTGACAAATGGTTCAGAATCGAATAATAATGGTTTGACCATTATAGAATCTGTATCACTTTGGGCAGTTATGCCCGGAATTCAGCTGAATGGCGTTATGTGCTTGAATGTCCATTTGCGGTATGATAACAATCAGAAGATAATATTTAATTCAATTTTAAGGAGCTGAGTATGGGTCCCATGCAATTAAAGGAAGTCAAAACCGAATCCTATGAACGGGCTGAGGTGAAAAAGGGATATACGGATCAATCGCTTCATATCAACCTGGATAAGAATGATATCCGCATCGACCCCATTACCCCAGCGGTCAAGGACAAGTTCATCGGCGGCAGGGGGTATGACCTGTGGTTCATGTGGAATGCCGTCAAAGGAACCACCCGGTGGAATGATCCTGAAAACACCATCTGCATTTCCGCAGGCCCCCTGGGGGGAACCCCGGGCTATCCGGGCGGCGGGAAAAGCATTGTTACGGCCATTTCCCCTCTGACCGGCGCTCCCATTGATTCAAATGTCGGCGGCTATTTCGGCCCCTACAAGAAATTTTCAGGATTTGATGTGATCGCGCTGACCGGCAAGGCCGACGAGGACACGGTGATCCTCATCGACGGCATCGAAGGCAGGATCAAGATATTTGCCGCAACCGGTCTGCCGGATACCGCCTATGATCTGTCCGATGCCCTGACCCGGTATTTTGACAAGGAAAAACCGGTGAACATATCGGTGGTGACCGCAGGACCCGGCGCGGAAAACACCTATTTCGGGTGCCTGAATTTTTCCTGGTATGATGCGGGACGTAAACGGGTCCGGTATAAACAGGCCGGCCGGGGCGGCATCGGCACCGTTTTTGCCGACAAGAAAATCAAGGCGGTGGTGGCAAGATTCGGTGCCATCTCCATGAAATCCAACAACCCGGCGGATCTGGACGCCCTGAAAACCGTCACCAAAACCCATGCCAAAGAGATCCATGAGCTGGATCCCAAGCAGAACCGCATGGCCCTGGTGGGCACCACCCATCTGGTTCCCATCATGAACGATCATGACTGCCTGCCCACCCATAATTTCAAATTCGGTTCCCATCCTGAAGCGGCCGTTATCGGCGAAGATGTGTATGAACACATTTTTGACAAAGGGTTTGACGGCTGCTGGCGGGGGTGTGCCGTGGCCTGTTCCCACGGGGTCAAGGACTTTTCCCCGTTCACCGGTCCGTTTCAGGGCAAAAAAGTGTTTGTGGACGGCCCGGAATATGAAACCGTTGCCGGATGCGGCTCCAACCTGGGAATATTTGATGCCCACACCATTTTGGAAATCAATTTCTACTGTGACGCCTATGGACTGGATACGATTTCCGTGGGCACCTCCATCGGATTTGTCATGGAGTGTTTTGAAAACAAGCTGATCACCGCCGAACACACCGGCGGCCTGGAACTGAATTTCGGCAACCGTTACGGAACCCTGGAACTGATCCACCAGATGGCCAGAGGAGAAGGGTTCGGTGCCATTGTGGGCAAGGGGATCCGGCAGATGAAAAAGATCTTTGCCGAGAAATTCAATGCAGACCCTGCATTTATGCAGGATATCGGTATGGAATCCAAGGGGCTGGAATTTTCCGAGTACATCACCAAGGAAAGCCTGGCCCAGCAGGGGGGTTACGGACTGGCTCTCAAGGGCCCCCAGCATGATGAAGCCTGGCTGATTTTCCTGGACATGGTCCATAACTTCATGCCCACCTTTGAAAACAAGGCGGAAGCTTTGCACTGGTTTCCCATGTTCAGAACCTGGTTCGGCCTGTGCGGCCTGTGCAAACTGCCCTGGAACGATATCGTGCCCGAAGACAACAAAAAAACCCAGGAGCCTGCCAAGGTGATGAAGCATGTGCAGTGGTACGCTGATTTCTTTTCGGCTGTCACCGGCAAAAAGACCACGGCGGATGACCTGATTGCCATGAGCGAGGCGGTTTACAACTTCCAGCGTATTTTCAACCTGAAAATGGGAACCGGCACCCGGGAGCATGACACTCTTCCCTACCGGGCCATGGGTCCGGTGACCGTCGAAGAGTATGAAAGCCGTCGCGATCGCTATGACAAGCAGCTGACCGATACATACAACATGGATATCTCCCAGATGGATACCGCTGCCAAAGTGGCGGCTTTGAGAAAAGAACGGGAATCCCAGTATGAACAGCTCAAGGATGCGGTATATGACCGCCGGGGATGGAACAACAACGGCATTCCCACACTGGAAACCGTCAGGCGCCTGGGCATCGATTTTCCTGAAGTGCTGGAAGTGCTGGCCAAAAACGGCATCAAGTAAAATAACAGGGATTTCATGATACAGGTGGACGGCCAGTTTGTTGAATGGAAACCGAACATGACCATTGCCGATCTGCTGGAACAGATGCCGTACACAAGGTTCTGCGCAGTGGTCCGGCTGAACGGCAGACTGGTGTCCAGTCCCCGGTTTCATGACACAGAAATTCCGGACCATGCGGTCATTCATCTGCTGCCGCTGGTGGCAGGCGGCTGACCGCAACGTTAAACATTTATGACTTTTCATCACCAACTGCCTGTCTGTTTCTGACATTCGGGCAGTTGTTATATTCATAACCTGAATTAAGAGTTCTATTTTGAAACAACTTATCGCATTTTTCAAACAACTGCTGCACAGGCCTCTGAACCCGGCACCGATCCCGGAAACCGACGCCCGGCCCGCTGACCGCAAACAATCCCACTGTTCTGGCCCGATTCACCCGGAAACCGGCCAGACCGCATCTCATCCCATTTCCCCAGAAAAATCTGACCCGGCCGAAGCCCGGCCGGCCCCGGATCGCCGGCCCATGCAGCAGCCATGGATCC
>DATHSR010000095.1:0-5739 GCA_035464035.1 Desulfotignum sp.
AGGCACCAGTCCCTGTATCTGTCTGCCGGAAAGAAAAAATCCGGTTTAAGGCGATGGCTTCTGCCGTTCCTGATCCTTTGTTTTTTTTCGGCCGCCGGTTTCGGCGCCTGGGCCTTTCTCGGCCAGGGGGAGGATCTTGCCTCCCTTTTCCGGAAACCGGCAGACCTGATGACGGCGGTGCCGGACAAAAAATCCCCCAAGCAGGCGCTGCCGGAGCCCCTCACCCGGGCCCAGGTCCGGGAGCTGATCCTGGAACAGGAGCTGATCAACGCCGGGGGCAACGAATTCATCGTGGACACCCCCCGGGGCCCTTTGCGCATGGTCACCTTTCTGGACATGTCTTTGACCCGGCATCTCACCGCCACCCTGGACCATCTCAAGACCCTGACCCGGGGCAAACCCACCCAGATCGGCATGGTGGTCATGGATGCCCATGAGGGCCACATCCTGGCCATGGCCGGATTCGACCTGGAAAGCGATGACACCAACCCCTGCACCCAGGCCATGTATCCGGCGGCCAGTATCTTCAAGATCGTCACGGCCGCCGCCGCCGTGGATGCCCTGAACTACACCCCCCGCACCCCCCTGTATTTCAACGGCAACAAGTACACCCTGTACAAGCGCCAGCTCACGGATGCCAGAAACAAGCACACGGTCACGGTGTCCTTTGAAAAAGCGTTTGCCGAATCCATCAACCCGGTTTTCGGCAAGCTGGGACAGCTCTACCTGGGCAGGGATACCCTGGCCGCCTATGCCCATGCCTTTGGATTCAACCAGGACCCGGACGCGGACCTGACCTTTGACCCGGGCCGGTTCTATATCAATGAGGATGCGTTTCACCTGGCCGAACTGGGGTCCGGGTACAACCGGGACACGATGATCTCCCCGGTGTTCGGTGCCATGATGATCACCCCGCTGCTCAACCGGGGCCAGGCCCTGATGCCTGCCGTGGTCAGCCATGTCATCGATGACGCCGGGCAGATCCTGTACCGGCACGACAAGCAGTTTTTTTCCACTGCCATGTCCCCCCAGGCCACCGACGCCCTGGTGGACCTGATGAAAAAAACCGTTTCCCATGGCACCGCCAGAAAATCCTTTGGCCCTGTTGCCCGGGACAAGGTGCTGTCGGAACTGGAGATCGGCGGCAAAACCGGGTCGCTGTCCAACCGGACCTATACCATCAAGTATGACTGGTTCACCGGGTTTGCCAGGGAAACACAGGGCACCCGGGCTATTGTGTTCTCCATTGTGGTGGGCCATGGGGAATATATCGGCACAAGGGCCGCAGCCCATGCCCGGTCCATCATCACAAGGTATTTCACCCCTGCGGCATCCGAAAGCTGACGCTTGCTTAGGGGTGCCCGGGCCCGGGCGCCCATCGCCGCAGCGATCCCGTTAACCCGGCGATCCTTCTGACCGTAACCTGAATTTGAAATGAGTGTGACATGACATTCCAACGCCCCCTGCTTCACCGGATCACCGCCCTGTTTAACCGCCGGATCACCGGCCTGCGCAACCGCTGGATGCGCTGCCTGGGCACCCCCCGGATCACCCGCTTTTTTCCTTGCATTGCACTGGGAAAATCCCTGGACCGGGTGCCGGCAAACACCCTGGTCCTCTTTCCCGTTGTCCCCAACCGCCTGTGCTGCGGCATCTGCGCCCTGGTGACCTTCAAGGGTCCGGACCCGGCATCCGGAGCCGGCGGCCTGACGTCCCGGATCGATCATCTGGCCGACCGGATGAAGGCCGCAGATGAAAGGAACCTGTTCGCAGACCCGGAACAGTTCTGTCTCGGGGAAGGGTTTCTGACCGAACTGTGGGCCGCGGCCCGGGCCCTGAAGCAGGAAAGCGCTTTCCAGGCCCTGTCTGCCGATTCCCAACAGATCGAAACCCTCACCGGCCGGGCCGGAACCCTGGCCGGTCTCATCACCGGGTGGCAGGCCCTGTTTGCCGCACAAAAACCCGGGCTGCCGGCCGACGCCGTGGAGATCATCGCACTGCGCCTGGAACAGCTCAGGGACATCCTGTGGTGCCTTGAAAAGGAACTGCTGGACAATATCACGGCCGTCCGGGATCTGGCCCCGGATCTTCCTGTTCCCCCCCCTGCCGACAGCCTGCTGATTTTCAGGCGCATCAACGCCGTGCTGGCCAGCATCGACCGGCTGGAGGTGCGGGGACGGGATTCGGCGGGCATCTCCGTGCTGTTCACCCTGGACGAACACACCTTTGACCGGTTCCGGGAACAGCTGGCCGGCGCCGGACTGTCCAATGTTTTCAAACAGCGCACCCGTCACCCGGTTCTGGCCAACAACAGCATCACGGTCTCGGACCGGATTTCTGGGCAGCCCGGCCGGGCCGCCGTGGCCTTTGTCTACAAATTTGCCGCCGAGATCGGGGCCCTGGGGGACAACGTGGCCTTTATCCGGTCCCAGATCCGCACCGACCTGATTCTCCAGGCCCTGGCCCGGCACCCTGTCGCTGCCTTTTCGGTGAGCGCCCACACCAGGTGGGCCTCGGTGGGGGATATCACCGAAGCCAACTGCCACCCGGTGGACAACGCCCCGGCCGACCCGAAAATCGAAACATCCGGCATCATCCATGTGTGCCTCAACGGTGATATCGACAACTACCTGGAACTCAAGACCGAATATGAGGCCCGGTATGACAGAATCCATCCGGAGATCAACACCGACACCAAGCTGATCCCCCTCCAGATCCAGCACCACCTCCGGCAGGGGGCGGACATCGAGACCGCCTTCCGGCTGGCGGTGAACGATTTTGAAGGCTCCCATGCCATCTCCATGCACACGGACCTGGCCCCGGGCACCCTGTTTCTGGCCCAGAAAGGCAGCGGCCAGGCCCTTTTTGTGGGCATTGCCCCGGACGGCTACATGGCGGCCTCGGAGCTGTACGGGGTGGTGGAGGAAACCCCGTGGTACGTCAAACTCAACGGCGAACAGCAGGGCCAGATCGTGATCCTGGACCCGGACACCCTGGGCGGGCTTTCAGGGATCCGGTCCTGCACCTATGACGGCACACCGGTGGCGTTCACCCAGCAGGATGTGCGCCAGAGCCGGATCACGGCCCGGGACATCCACCGCCATGGATTTCCCCACTATTTTCTCAAGGAGATCAGCGAGTCACCGGAATCAATGGAAAAAACCCTGGAAAACAAGGTGGCGGTCAATTCGGTCACCGGCCTTTACGAGACCCGGCTGGGCACCGGGGTCATCCCTGAACCCCTTCAAGCGGACCTGGTATCCGGCCGGGTGAAAAAGATCTTTTTCATCGGCCAGGGCACCGCCGGGGTGGCGGCCCGGGGATGCGCCGACCTGCTGGCCGGCTACCTGGGAGACCGGGGCATCGAGATCCGGGCGTTGAAATCCTCGGAGCTGTCCGGGTTCTGCATGACCGGAGAAGATGACGCGTCCATCCCCATGGACAACACCCTGGTGGTGGCCATCAGCCAGTCCGGCACCACCACCGACACCAACCGCACCGTGGACATGATCCGGGCTGCCGGCGCCAGGACCCTGGCCATCGTGAACCGCAGGGATTCGGATCTCACCTTCAAGGTGGACGGCGTGCTGTACACCAGTTCCGGCCGGGACATCGAGATGTCGGTGGCCTCCACCAAGGCGTTCTATGCCCAGATCACCGCCGGGGTTCTGCTGGGCCTGCACCTGGCGGCCATGACCCGGGCCCGGTCCCCGGAATTCATCTCCCGGGAGATCAGGGACCTGATGGCCGTCCCGGACAAGATGCGCACGGTGCTGGGCCTGCGGGAGGCCATCCGGGACTCGGCCTTCCGCCTGGCCGTCACCAGAAACTACTGGGCCACGGTGGGGTCCGGGGCCAACAAGACCGCGGCCGACGAGATCCGCATCAAACTGTCGGAACTGTGCTACAAAACCATTTCATCGGACTATGTGGAGGACAAGAAGCACATCGACCTGTCGGCCGAACCCCTGATCATCGTGTGTGCGGCCGGAACCAGGGAAAGCGTGCTGGCGGACATCGTCAAGGACACCGCCATCTTCCACGCCCACAAGGCCACCCCCGTGGTCATCGCCACCCAGGGGGACGACCGGTTCGACCTGTATGCGGCCGACGTGTTCAAGGTCCCGGAAATCAAGGAAGCGTTCGCCCCGATCCTCAACACCCTGGTGGGTCACCTGTGGGGGTATTACGCGGCCCTGGCCATCAACGAAGGCTCCCGGTTCATGTACCAGGCAAGGGCCCAGGTCCAGGAGATCCTGGACGGGTTCATTGCCCTGGGCCATGACGCCTACGAGGTGCTCCTGGAAAAAAAGTTCAGGGAGCACATTGCCGGGTTCTACAACCGGTTTTCAAAAAAAAGAAGGGAAAACGGGTTCCCCGACGCCATGGGGCTGGACACGGCCGCCAACATCACCCTGCTGCTCAAATACCTGTCCGGCCGGCTGCCGGTGTCGGATTTTGAGATCGATTTCCAGATCAAGGGCACCCCGGCCAACATGCTTACCGCGTTCTTCGACACCCTGAACCTGACGGTCAACAACATGGCCCGGCCTGTGGACGCCATCAAGCACCAGGCCAAGACCGTGACCGTGGGCACCAGCCGGATCAGGGAGACCTTCCAGGGCCAGGTGTTCGACGAGCTGGCCCGCCACGGGATCCAGATCTCCCAGATCACCACCCGGAACGTGCTGGTGATCAAGCATCTCCAGGAGGTGATCGCACGGGTCAACGGCGGTCTGCTCTATCGGATCACCGGCCTCAACCTGCTGGGAGAGGTCACCGCCGACACCCGGATCCGGGTGGTGGAAAAGACCGGGACCCTGGCCGGGGAAACCTCCCGGGTGGAGACCGATCACCAGCTCAAGGGCACCAAGAACATCATTGTCCGGGAAGGCAATGTCTATATCGGCAAAGGCCGCAAGGACAAAAAGAACATCCTGGTGATCCCGGTGCTCTCCCCCTCCCCGGCCACCCCCAACATCATCGAATATATCCTGTCGCTGAGAGTGGCGTTCCGGCCCTCGGAATCGGTGAGTCTGCTCAAGAAGATCAAGGCCCTGGGCGGCAAGTATCCCCGGCTCAAGGACTGGATTCTGGAAAGCGAAAACGTGCCCTGGGACGACCGGTACCTCAACCTGGTCCCGGTGGAGACCCTGTTCGGCGACACCGCCGAACAGGTGGTGGCCGCCATCATCGCCAAACTCCGCTGACCCAAAAGCTAGGGTCAGGCCTTGCCTTTTGTTTCGGGGTCAGGACTGCGTTATTGTGGTTATTGGGGGGGATTTTCTCAGACGGTCAGGCCACACGGGTTAAGCGGCCGATCAGATGGCGGTGTGGGCCGATGGGTCAGGCGGACAGGTGGACAGCCAGGGCTGGCCCTGGACCAGGCAATAGACGGTGACGCCCGCCAGCACCACGGCCAGGCCCAGGTGCGCCAGGTTCAGGGCAATGATCAGCCCATGGGCAAAATAGACGCCCGGCAGGTTTTTCACCACCATGAGCGCACCGGTGATCATCAGGCCGGCCAGACAGGCCGCCCGGACCCAACCCGACCCTGACAGCCGGACGGCGGGCGACGTCCGGGTCCCGGCCGTGGGGCGGATGCCGGGCATCAGCCGGGCCATGCGGGCCGGAGACACCGGCCTGCCGAATTTCAGCCGGTGTGCAAGCAGATAATCCACCACGGCATAGGCAAGCAGTCCCACCAGCAGGGCCGCCAGCCCGTAGTGAATCAAATGG
>DATHSR010000096.1:0-5238 GCA_035464035.1 Desulfotignum sp.
AAAGCATACCCGGGTGACCGGGTCCCTGAGGGTACGCCGCAATAAAACAGCTGGCCGCAGCAACCCGGATCTTGTGCTGGATATGGGGGAATATCAGATTCGATCGGTAAAAATCGATGATGTTCCTGTTTTTCCCCCTGATTACAGTGCAGATGGATATTTTTTCCGCCTGGCCGCCGTTCCCGACTGTTTTTCACTGGCGATCAGTGTGGAACTGTATCCGGAAAAAAACACCCGGCTGGAGGGGCTGTATCAATCCAACGGGATTTACTGCACCCAGTGTGAGGCCGAAGGTTTCCGCCGGATCATCCCCTTTCCCGACCGCCCGGATGTCATGGCCATCTATTCGTGCACCATCATGGCGGACAAAACCGCATATCCGGTGCTCCTGTCCAACGGCAATCTGGTGGAATCAGGTGATCTGCCGGACAACCGGCATTATGTCCGGTGGGAGGATCCATTCAAAAAACCCTGTTATCTGTTCGCCCTGGTGGCAGGGGACCTTTCCCATATCGAAGCCCCGTTTCTCACACGGTCAGGAAGAAAAGTCACCCTTAAGATTTTTGCAAAGCCCGGAAACATCGGCCAGTGCCATCATGCCATGGCCTGCCTCAAACAGGCCATGGCAGGGGATGAACACCGCTTCAATCTGGAATATGACCTGGACATCTACCAGATTGCGGCCATCGATGATTTCAATGCCGGAGCCATGGAAAACAAGGGGTTGAACATTTTCAACGCCAGATATGTGCTGGCCGACCCCCGGACCGCGACAGATGAGGATTTCATGAACATCCAGCGGGTTATCGGGCATGAATATTTCCACAACTGGACCGGTAACCGGGTCACCTTGAAAAACTGGTTCCAGCTCAGTCTGAAAGAGGGATTGACCGTGTTCCGGGATCAAGAGTTTACATCTGATATCAATTCCAGGTCAGTGGAGCGCATTGCCAGCGTAAAAAAACTCAGGGCGTTTCAGTTTCCCGAAGACAGCGGGCCCATGGCCCACCCGGTCCGGCCGGACGCCTATGTCAAGATGGACAACTTTTATACCATGACCGTGTATGAAAAAGGGGCTGAGCTGGTGAGAATGATTCATCTGCTGCTGGGGGAATCCAGATTCCAGGAGGGAATGAGGCTCTATTTCAACCGGTATGACGGTATGGCCGTCACGGTGGAGGATTTTCTGGATGTCATGGCAACGGCCGGAAAAATCGACCTGACCCGGTTCAAACACTGGTATACCCAGTCCGGCACCCCCACGGTGACCCTGGACAGGTCCTATGACCCGGATACCGGAGAACTCACCCTGACCTTCACCCAGACGGTGCCGCCGGACCGGAATCAGGAGATCAAGAAACCGCTTCACATCCCGGTTCAGTTTGCACTGATGGATCCCGACGGCAATGAGATAATCCCTGAGCAGGGGCCCCTGCTCCAGCTGACCGATGCCGCCCACACCTTTGTATTCAAACCGGTGAAGCCCGGTACCCTGCCGTCGGTGTTCCGGCAGTTTTCCGCCCCTGTCAGACTGGAAACCGACCTGTCAGACGATGAACTGGCTTTTCTCATGGCCCATGACACCGATGACGTCAACCGGTGGGATGCGGCCCAGACCCTTTTTGTCAAAGAGATCCGTCAGCTGGTGGCGGCCATTCAGACCAACCGGCCGGCGGAGGTGTCTCAAAAACTGGCTTCCGCTTTTGAAGCCGCCCTGGCAGATCCGGATGCAGACCGGGCGTTCATTGCCAGAGCCCTGGCCATCCCCCAGGAATCTGAACTGGCAGACCATTTTGAAACCATTGATGTGGCAGCCATCCACCGGGCCAGAAAAATTCTGAAAACCCATCTGGCCGACGCGCTGAAACCGCTTTTTCTCAGAACCGTCGACGCCTGCGCCAACTCCGATCCAAACAGCCTCGCCCTTCGGGACACCGCTGACCGGAGCCTGAAAAATCTGGCCCTCTCCTACCTGGGAAGCCTGGATTCAAAAGAAACTCAAGATCTTGTTTTCAGGGCATTCCAGACAGCACGGAACATGACCGAGGAATATGCTGCGCTGCGGATTCTTTCCCACACCAATGAAACCCTGAAAAACAAAAGTGCGGCACAGTTTTATGACCGGTGGTCCCGCGACAAACTGGTGCTGGACAAATGGTTTCTGGTTCAGGCGTGCTCATCTCTGCCGGACACCCTGGAAACCGTTATCTCCCTTGCGGTCCATCCGGATTTTACCTTGACCAACCCCAACAAGGTTCGGGCCCTTGTCTATGGTTTTGCCATGAACAATCCCATCTGTTTTCATGACAGAAAAGGAAACGGGTACGTGTTTGTCACCCATAAGATTCTCGAGCTGGACCGGATCAATCACCAGATTGCGGCCCGGCTGGCCACCTGTTTCAACCAGTGGAAGAAATATGACCCGTCCCGCCGGGCATTGATGAAAAAGTCCCTTGAAACGCTGATGTCGGATCCGTCCCTGTCCAAAAATGTCCATGAGATCGTTACCAGGGCCCTGGCGTGAATTTTAGTGGCCGTAGTATGCCAGATACCACTTCACAAAATGCGCAATCCCCCGGGTCACCGGCGTGGCCGGCTTGAACCCTGTGTCAGCCATCAAATCGCTGACATCGGCATAGGTGGCGGGCACATCACCGGCCTGAAGGGGCAGGTATTCAATTGTTGCTTTTTTCCCCAGGGCAGTTTCAATGGCCCCGACAAAGTCCATCAATGCCACGGGATGGTTGTTGCCGATGTTGTAGAGCCGGTAGGGTGCCGGGCTGGACGAAGGATCCGGGCGGTCCGGCGACCAAGAGGGATCTGGAGACGGAATCTGGTTCAAGACCCGGATGATCCCTTCCACGATATCATCGATATAGGTAAAATCCCGCTGCATATTCCCGTTGTTGAAAACCTGGATGGGCTCATTGTTCAACATCTTTTTGGTAAAAAGAAACAGGGCCATGTCCGGCCGCCCCCAGGGCCCGTAAACGGTAAAAAACCGCAGACCGGTGGTGGGCAGGTCATACAGGTAGCTGTAGGTATGGGCCATGAGTTCATTGGCTTTTTTTGACGCCGCATACAGGCTGATGGGATGGTCCACGTTGTGGTGAACGGAGAACGGCATGCAGGTGTTCAATCCATACACCGAAGACGATGAGGCATACACCAGATGCTTGACCCGGCTGTGGCGGCAGCCTTCCAGAACATTTCCGAATCCTGCCAGATTGCTGTCAATATAGGCGGCCGGGTTTTCAATGCTGTGACGCACCCCGGCCTGGGCTGCCAGGTTGACCACGCAGTCAAAGCGGTGGGCGGCGAACAGGGCCGCCATGTTTTCCCTGTCTGCCAGGTCCAGTTTCTGAAAACAGAACCCGGGCAGTCCCTTGAGCCGATCCAGACGGTCCTGTTTCAACTTCACGTCATAGTAGTCATTGAGGTTGTCAATGCCGTGGACATCATGTCCGATCTCCAGAAGACGGGCCGTCAGGCTGTAGCCGATAAAACCGGCCACGCCTGTCACAAGAACATTCATTTCCATTCCTTTTCATGATTTGACGCACACAAAATACAGGCAGGAGGTGTCTGTAACACGGGACCGCAATAAAAACAATAATATCCCCCCGCAATTTCAGGGAAATCTCAGTCTCTCCAGGATCAGCCCGAAAAAACGGTGGCGGCCGGCAATGAAAATCCATCCCAGATGACCGGCACAACTGACGCAGATGCCCACCTGCCAGGCATATCCGGCAAACCAGGTGAAGTCGGTGGAAGCAGCAGATGCGGCAGCACACCCCGGAGCCTGCCGGAAGCAGCCGATTTCAAACACCTGGCCGAGGGGATTGGCAAACGCATGGACAAACCCGCCATCCATGGTCATCTGCTGTTCCGGGTCTGTCACCACCTGACCGCAGGTCCGGCACACAATCACGGGATCGGCGCGCTCATCCGCCCCGGGGCTCTCCCGGGTCAGGATGTCCGGAAATTGTCGGCAAACGATCTCCATACCGTGTCACTCCACTGGGGCACCCGTATCTTAAGGATTTGTTGCAGGGAGGCCCCGGCCGGCGCTGAACATTGCATCAGGATGCTGATCCCATGAATTTCAGAAGATCCGGCCCCGGGTGCTGCATAAGGGTGCGCTTAAAAAAATCCAAGGTCACACCTTGCATCCCGCCTTGAAAATAGTTATCAGTGTTTCACACCTTGATGGTGTAATATAAAATCAAAGAAAAATCAAATTCGAGGAGATTCTCTCAATGACAATCTATTATGTGGATGGTAAGTTTGTTCCCAGCCACAAGGCCGTGATTCCGGTAGATGACCTGGCGGTACTGCGGGGAATCGGCATCTGTGACATCATGCGTACTTTCAACGGCATTCCCTATTTTATCGATGAACATATTGACCGCCTGATGGCATCCGGTGAAAAAATCGGCCTGACCCTTTCCTGGTCCAAAGAACAGATCAAGCAGATTGTTCTTGAGACCCTCAAAAAAAATCCGGTACTGGATGAGACCAATATCCGTATCGTCATCACCGGCGGCTCTAGCCCGGATTTTCTGACTCCCGGCGGGAATCCCCGGCTGATCGTCATGGTCACTCCCATCAATAAACTGCCTGAAAAATGGTATACCCACGGGGTCAAGGTCATCACCCTTTTCCAGGAAAGGCCCCTTGCCGGGGCCAAAGTCACCGCCTATATTCCGGCGGCCATGGCGTTAAACCAGGCAAAGGCGGCCGGGGCTGTGGAAGCCATTTACGTTAATCGGAAAAACCAGGCCCTCGAAGGAACCACCAGCAATCTGTTTGCATTTTTCGGCACAGAACTGGTCACACCGCCGCCGGAAGGAATTTTAAAAGGAATCACCCGGAAACTGGTCCTGTCCCTTGCCAGCCGTTTTTTCACGGTCCGGGAACAACCCCTTGAGCTGAAACAGCTGATGGCTGCCGATGAAGTCTTTATCACCGGTACCAACAAGGGCGTGGTCCCGGTCATACAGATCGATGACACCCCCATTGGCGACGGCAATCCCGGGGAAAACACCGGCAGACTGATCCGGGAACTGGAACGGCATACCCGTGAATTTTCATCCCGGCAGTCCGGTTAAATGCCCGGGCAGACATCAAAGCTGCCCCTCGATGACACGCATTGAATCAGACAGGTGTCGTCCATGGAAAACTCCTTGTATGTGACCGGGGTCATTTTTTGAACAACGGACGGCCCCAGATCAAAAA
>DATHSR010000097.1:0-2963 GCA_035464035.1 Desulfotignum sp.
CTGATGGCCAGAGATAAAATATTTTAATAATTCCGGTCTTCCAAGTCAAACAACTTGTGAAACAAAAAATCGGAAACAGGTTTTTCTTGTCGTTGCCTGGGCTTTTGTCAATTTGGCCATAATGAATTTTCATTATTTATCACCGGCCCGGTCCGCCGGCCGGGCCGGCAAAGGTCCACAGTTTGTGCACAAAAAATGCGCAGACCGGCAGGAAAACAGCCACCATGAAAATTTTTGCGTAAATGGAAACAGTTTCAGCCAGTTGTGCCGCATTGATCGCCAGGATCAGCGCGATCACCTGGACCAGCAGAAATCTGAGGGCTTTTCTGTATGACAGTCCGGAATCAAATACAAATCTGGACTGCGCCGCATAGGAAAAACAGACCGCGCAGCAAAACCCCGCGATATTGGAGATGACAAAAGATTCATAGACAAGGCGGACAAACAGGGATGCCGCGCCCATGTGAATCAGTGTGGAAATCACGCCCACCATGCCGTATTTTGTGATCTGCTTTCTGAGCATGGATAAGGGATTACCGGCTTATGGGCGGGCTGTCAAGATAGAATGCGCCGCCGTTACCCGATATTGAAGATTCTTGTCTTGACAAGGTGCCGGGCATATGAAATTTTGATCTGAAAGTCAACAACAGCGGAAACATCAGCGGATAAAAAAGGGAGTATTTCAGTGCAACCAACCAATTTGATGGGACAGCGGCTGATCCAGCGCAAGAGTATCACCGAAGAGCAGCTGGGGCAGGCTTTGGAGCGCCAGCGGCGGCATGGGGGGAAACTGGGGCACAACCTTCAGGCCCTGGGGTTTATCACCGAAGAGGAGATCGAGGCGTTTTTCAATCCCGTGCCCGTGCAGCCTGGAACCATAAGAGAAACCGGGCTGACCGAGGTGTTCATCAATGAACTGATCCTCAAGCACGGGGTGGACATGACCGAATTCACCATCCAGGACATGGTCCGGGCCACCGGGCTGCCGCCGGTCATCCTGGATCCGTGTATCACCACCCTGCGGCGGGAGCGGTTTTTAGAGGTCAAAGGCGCCGCAGACCTGTCCAAGATGTCCTACCGGTTCAGTCTGTCGGATTCCGGCAGGGACAAGGCGATCCGGGTCAAGGATATCTGCCGGTATACCGGGCCGGCGCCGGTGACGTTCAAAGACTATACCGAGATGGTGGCCATGCAGAGCATCAAGAACATCCATGTGGATGAGGCGGCTATCCGCAAGGCGTTTGAGGGTATCATCACCCCTGATGCGGTGGTGGAAAGCGTGGGGCCGGCGGTGAGTTCGGGCAAGGCCATTTTTCTGTACGGCCCGCCGGGCAACGGCAAAACCAGTATTTCCGAAGCCATCGGCAGGGTCCTGCCCGGGGAGGTGTATGTGCCCTATGCCGTCATTGTGGACGGGGAGATCATCACCCTTTTTGACGAGAGCTCCCATCGCCGGGTGGAACCGGATGCGGCCGCCGGCCCGGTGGATCAGCGGTGGGTGCGGATTTCCCGGCCCGTGGTGATCGTGGGCGGGGAAATGACCCTCAAGGGCCTGGACCTGGACTACAACCCGGTGTCCAGGTATTATGTGGCGCCCCTGCAGCTCAAGGCCAACAACGGGATGTTTCTGGTGGATGACTTCGGCCGGCAGCAGGTGGACCCCCAGGTGCTGTTGAACCGGTGGATCGTGCCCCTGGAGCGCCGGACCGATTTTCTGTCCTTTAACACGGGCATGAAAATAGAGATCCCGTTTGATCAGCTGGTGATTTTTTCCACCAACCTGGAGCCTAAAAAACTGGTGGATGAGGCGTTTTTACGGCGGATCCGCTACAAGATCAAAATCGATTATCCCAGCCAGGCAGAGTATGAAAAGATATTCCAGGGCGTTTGCCGGGCCCATCAGATCGAATTCCGGCCCGAGGTGTTCAATTATCTGATCACCGAGCTGTATGGGAAAAACAATGTCCCGCTCACCGCCTGCCACTGCCGGGACCTGATGGAAAACATCATTGACAAGGCCAAGTTCATGCGCCGGGAGCCCGAGATGACCGAAGAGACCATTACCGAGTCCTGGCATACCTATTATGTGCCGCTCTGAAATTTGGTACCTGATTTTTCTGTGGGTGGTGGCGGTGCTGGTGCTGCAGGGGTGCCAGGCCGGCCCGGCGGTGGATGTGCGCATCGACTTTGACCGGTTCAGGGCGGCACCGCCTGAGGAGGCCCGGTGCCCGGACCAGGATGAGCGGGTGGCGGCGACCGGGGCGTTTTTGATGGAAAAACAGGATGACCGGGCGCTTCAGGCGGCCACAGCCGTGATTGCAGCACCCTGTTCCCGGGAAAATTACGCCCAGGCCCTGAAAATCGCAGGCGATGTGTTCACCCGGCGGCAGGAGTTCGGCCAGGCGTTTTACTTTTATCTGGAAGGGCTGAACCATGCGGGGGATGCCCGGCAAGCCCGGGTTTTTTCAGAGGCGGCACTGGGGGCTGCCCTGCACCTGCCGGCAGATGCGATCATAGCCGGGGCCGAGGCGGCAGGGGCCGGGGAAGCGGTTGCCGGGATATGGGTTGGGGCCGGTGCCGCCAAACTGGACCGCCAGGACACCGCCGGGGCGCAACAGCTATTCGCGGCGGTGACGGAAAGGTTTGCAGGCACACCGGAAGCGGAAGAGGCCGGGGCCCTGCTGGCGCGGATGCACAAGGCCGCAGCGTTCAACCGGGACCGCATCGGGGTGCTGCTGCCGTTGACCGGGTTTTACCAGGCAGCCGGGGAGCGGGCCCTGAACGGGATCCGGACGGCCGTGGATGCGGTGAACCGAGATGGCAACGGGCCGTTCCGGCTTCTGGTGCTGGACACCGGTTCTGATCCGGCCGGGGTGGCGGCGGCGGTCCGGCACCTGGAAAACAGCGGGGCCGCCTGCATCATCGGCCCCATGGTGACGGCGGCGGCTGCGGCAATGGAAGCC